>DATMTC010000106.1:0-2654 GCA_035565115.1 Microbacteriaceae bacterium
GCAGGAAGCCGATCAGAACACGGGTCATGCTTCGTTCGAGAAGCATGAAGATGCCGCAGGCATACATCACGGCCATGATGACGATCAGCACGAGAGACGCGTTCATCGTGTGCTCCTCTCGGCCGCGGTCAGCTCGTCTGAGGCGTCTTCTTCGAGCTCTTCCTCTTGGTGCCGGTCCACTTCTGCCCCGAGACTGCGCAACACGTCGAGAACCAGGCCGACGACCACGAGATACACACCGATGTCGAAGAACGTCGTCGTGCCCAGCTCGAGATGCCCGAGGAGTGGGACGTTCCCTTCCCACCACTGGGAGTCGAGCGGCGCGAGGCCGAACAGCAGCGGGACTGTGGCCGTTCCCACCGCCAGCACGAGACCTGTGCCTAAGATCTTGCCGGCGTCGAGCGGAATCGCGGCGCCCAGCTCGTAGCGGCCTCCTGCAAGATATCGGGCAACGAGCGCCAGCCCGGCGAGCAGACCACCGGCGAAGCCGCCGCCTGGCAGGTTGTGTCCGGCGAACAGCAGATAGAGCGACACGACGATCACCGAGTGGAACAGCAGGCGCACAACCACTTCGAGCACGATCGATCTGTTGCGCGGTTGGAGCGTCCAGCCGGCGAGAAGCCAGGTCCGTCGTGTGCCATGCGCAGCGCTCGACCCGTCGGCATCCGCTGTGCTTCGATCATCGTCACCTGTCGGCTCTGTCAACGGCGTGAGCCGTTCGCGCAATCGGCGGCGTTCACCGTCTTCATCCAGTCGCGGAGCGCTGCCCGTGCGACGCTTGATGAAAATGAGGCTCGCGATTCCCGTCGCCGCGATCACGAGAACGGAGATCTCGCCCATCGTGTCCCAGCCGCGGATGTCGACGAGCGTCACGTTGACAATGTTGAGCCCATGCCCGTCCTTCAGGGCGAACTCTGGGAACATCTCCGAAATGGGCTTCGCCGTTCGTGCGGCAAGTGCAACAAGGGCGACCAGGGCCATGATCAGACCGACTGCGGCGGCGAGGATCGCCCGCCAGAAGCGATGGGTCGTGCCGTGGCGTTCGCCGAGGTCGGCAGGCAGACGCCGCAGCACGAGAACGAATGCGACGAGCGTGATCGTCTCGACCAGCATCTGGGTGAGCGCAAGGTCGGGCGCGCCCTGTAGCGCGAACAGGGCAGACAACCCGTATCCGGTGATGCCGAGCAGCACGATCGCCGTGAAGCGTTTCGTCGCGCGAGTGGCACTGTATGCGCAAATCAGCATCACAATCGCCACGGGCACCTGTGCAGGTTGATCCCACAGGCGGATGCCGGACGGCCACGAGCCGTTCACGGCAAGGCTCACACCGACGCCACCGACAAGCACGAGCAGGATGACCGTGAGATAGACCGGCAGCGATCCGCGTTGCGACGCACCCGTCGTGCGCGCTGCGATCCGGTCGATCCCGCGCATGGTCGCCCAGTACGTGCGCCCGGCGTCGACGGGCGCAGGCACGCGTGACTGCATTCGGAAAACGGCCGCGCGCTGCCAGAACAATACAAGCCCGATCGCGAGCGTGATGGCTGAAATGCCGAGTGCTGGTTCGAACCCGTGCCAGAGCGCAAGGTGGTACGGATGCTCGCCAGCGGCCGGCGAGGCGTTCGCGGCGGGCACGGTGTTCGCGTAACCGGTCAGCCAGCCGTCGACGACCGGCGCAATGCAACCGAGAACGACGCCTGATCCTGCCAAGATCAGCGGCCATACGCTCATCGTCGTGCCTTGGTGCTCGAACTGAATGTCGGCAACGCTCGGTTTGCGCGCGAATGCACCCCAGAGGAAGCGTGCTCCGTATGCGACGGTCAGCACGGAGCCGATCCCGACCCCGATCAGCGCGACGATGGCAACTGCCGAGCCATCGGACCCAGACGTCGACTGTTCGAGCAGTGTGGTGAACACGCCCTCCTTGGCGACGAACCCGAGGGTTGGCGGGATCGCGGCCATCGACGCGGTGGCAAGCGCTCCGATCACAACGAGCAGCGGGGCCTTGGATGCGAGTCCGCTGAGCTTGCGCAGGTCGCGGGTGCCCGTGCTGCGGTCGATGATGCCGACGACCAGGAACAGCGCAGACTTGAACAGCGCGTGCGCGAGCAGAAGCGCAAGCCCTGCGACCGCCACATTCCGCGCGCCATAGCCGACAACGACCGTCAGAAAGCCGAGCTGGCTGACCGTTCCATACGCCAGGAGCAGTTTGAGGTCATGCTGGCGCATGGCCCGCCATCCGCCGATCAGCATCGTCGCGACACCGAACCCGACGAGTAACGGCCGCCAGGCAGGCATCAGGGCGAAGGCAGGCGCCAGGCGCGCAATCAGGTAGATGCCTGCCTTGACCATCGCTGCAGCGTGCAGGTAGGCGCTCACCGGCGTCGGTGCCGCCATCGCAGCTGGCAGCCAGAAGTGGAAAGGCACGAGCGCGGACTTCGACAGCGCGCCGACAAGCACGAGGATGACCGCAACGGTCACGAGTGAACCGTGCGGCGGGTGCGCGATGATCTCGGAGAGCAACGATGTGCCTGATGCGACCGAGAGCATGACGAAGCCGACGAGCATCGCGAGCCCACCAGCGGTTGTCACGATCAGCGCCTGCAATGCGGCCGCCCGGCTTGCGCGGCGATCGGTGTAGTGGCCGATCAGCA
>DATMTC010000107.1:0-10550 GCA_035565115.1 Microbacteriaceae bacterium
GGTAGCCGGCCCGCACGAGCCAGTCCGCAACGGTTTCGACGAACACCGTCTGGCCGCACACGTAGATGCTCGGTGCCGCGTCGACCGGCAGCAGGTGTGCAAGCAGCGTGGCTTCGTCGAGCCGCTTGGGTTCGGTCGGCCAGCCGGCGGGCGCCATCCGGGTGTATACGTAGTCGACGGCGAGCTTCGGCGAGTGCTCGGCCAGTGTCGCAAGCTCGTCGCGATAGATGACCGTGTCTGGAGACCGCACCGAATACAGCAGGCGAAACTCTGACGGGTTCGCGGATGCTTCATGCGCTCGGATCATCGCCATCAACGGCACGACGCCTGACCCGCCTGCGATCAACTGCACGGCCGACGGCTGTTCGGGTTTCCACACGAACCAACCGCCGACGGGACCGCGCACCTCCAGCTGGTCGCCGACGGCGACATCCTCGACCAGATATGGCGAGACCTCGCCGTCCGGCAGCTCGTCAACGGTGACCTCGAGCGTGTCGCCCGTTCCCGCCGTTGCGATCGAATACGACCGAACCGCGCTGTAACCGTCTTCGGCGGTGAGCCGAATGTCCACATGCTGGCCGGCAAGGTTTCCGCTCAGCCCCTGGATGCGCAGGCCGAGCGTGCGTGCCGTTGCTGTTTCGCGTCGTGCGCTGACGACATCCGCCGCCCGCCAGGATGAACTCATGACAGCACCGCGTTCATACCGTCACGAATAGCGCTCTTCACGCCACGGGTCGCCATACATGTGGTAGCCGTTGCTTTCCCAGAAGCCCGGCTCGTCGTATTGCAACATCTGCAGGCCGCGCACCCATTTTGCGCTCTTCCAAAAGTAGAGGTGCGGCACGAGAAGACGGGCGGGGCCGCCGTGAGCACGCTCGAGCGGTTCACCGTCGAACTCCCACGCCACCCATGCCTTGCCGTCGAGCAGGTCCTCGAGCGGAACGTTCGTCGTGTATCCGCCATATGAGTGAGCCATTGTGAAGTCGAAGGTGGTCTCAACGGACTCGAACAGTGTGTCAAGCGAAACTCCGCGCCAGGTCGTGCCGAACTTGGACCAGCTCGTGACGCAGTGGATGTCACGCGTCACCTCGTCTTGCGGGAGCGCCATCATCTCGTCCCACGACCAGGTGTGCTTGGCGCCGGTCTCCGTTTGGATGAAGAACTCCCATTCGGCGGTGTCGACGTCGGGCGCTGGACCTGCCGACAACACCGGGAATCCGTCTGTCTCGTACTGACCGGGAGGAAGGGCAGGATTGTCGCTGTGCCTGCGTCCGCGAAAGCCTGACGAAATGATTCCCATGATCGCTCTTTTCGACACCTGAGCAATAGAGGTCCGAGCATTGAAGATGCGCGCGCCGCCTCGGCCCGTGCTCCATTGCGAACCGGGGCGATTCGAAGCATATTCCCGGCAGGAAGCGGCGTCCAGCTTTACGCGGCGACCGGCATTCAGGTGAGACGGTCCGCCGACCGGATTATCCGTCCGTCGGGACGCGTCACCTGAATTCGTGCGCTTTCTGAGCCCGAATCTACCGGTGGGCACCATCCGCCTGCCGTGACCGGGATCGCGCGCTGATTCGGTGGCAGCTGTTTTCCGTGCAACACCATCGAACCATCAGACAGCTCATGCCAGTGCGCATTTTCGTGAATCCACGGACGATTGATAATTGCCAGCCGTTCCTGCGCCTCCACCTGATCGCGCCAGGCCGCCCGCAACCCGTGCGCCCAGCGTGCGATGCGCGACGACCGCGACCATGGGCGGAACGTGATGGTGTCGTCGCCGTCGCGGTTTCGCTGACGGCGCTTCGTGGGCCCGAGATCGGCCGAGAGGTCGGTGCGGGCGGAGGCCGCCGCGAGGTCAGCTCGCACGCGAGCCACGTCGCGGTCATGTGGATCGGGGCTGAAGATGTTCATGTCTTCATCCTCGGCTCGTCAATTCAACAGCACAAGCGAACGTTCCTTACGCACCGTTTAGCAACGCTGTATGATTGATGGATGCTCGACCCACACCGTTTGCGCATCTTTCGTTCCGTTGTGGCTAGCGGATCTATCCAGGCCGCAGCCCGAAATCTCGGTTACACGCCGTCAGCGGTCAGCCAGCACGTCGCAGCACTTCAACGCGAGGTCGGTATCGCGCTCATCGAACGTTCCGGCCGCGGAATCCTGCCGACTGCTGCAGGCATGGCACTTGCTGCCGAAAGCGATGAAGTGATTGCGAGCCTCAACCGTCTGAACAGTGTCGTGGCCGACCTGCGCGACGGCCGGAGCGGACGGCTGACGATCGGATACTTCTCGTCAGCAGGCAAAGCATGGATGCCGCGGGTCGCCCGGGCGTTGATGGACGAGTTTCCCGACCTGGTGATCGAGCTCATGCTGAACGAGATCATGGACGCGCCTGAGCAACAAAAGCTCGACATGGACCTCTTCGTCGACAGCCCTGACCCGAGGCGGCTGGTGCCGGCCGGATACCGCCAACGACACCTGGCCGACGACCCGTATGTTCTTGTCGTGCCGATCGAGCATCCGCTTGCCGGCCGTGCCAGCGTGCCGCTTGCCGAGCTCGTCGACGAGACCTGGATAGACAGCGACGTTGCAGGTGGGCTCTGCCACACGCTCGTCTTGCAGGCATGTGATGCCGCTGGCTTCAGCCCCCGATTCGCAGTGCAGGCTCAGGATCACTACACGGCGATCGCATTCACGGCGCAGGGTATGGGCGTTACGATCGTGCCGCGCTTGGCCGCGCATGACATGCCTGCGACGACCAGCGTTGTTGAACTGACCGACCCGACCCCGATGCGGCGCATCTCATTGCTCACGCGTGATTCCATCGTCGGCACACCGGCGGCCGCCGCGGCCGAACGCCTCTTCATAGAGCACACCGCGGCGTTGCGTGACGTCACCGTCGCGGCGTAACGCCTCTCACCGCAGAACGGCACGCAACCACGCGGCCGTGACCGCAAGGTGTGCGGCGCTGTCGAACGCTTCGTCTTCGTGACCGGCGCCTGCCAGCAATTCGAACCGGCTCACTGCCCCTGCGCGAGACAGTGCTTGGTGCAGCGCAAAACCTTCTGCGGCAGGAACAATGCGGTCTCGATCACCGTGCACGATGAAAAACGGCGGGGCGGATGCCGTCGTTCGAGCGGGCAGGCTCAGTCCGGCAGCTCTGAGCGCAAGCTGCGTGGCATCCGTGGTGCCGAGCAGACCGGCTTCGAACGCGAACGGTAACAGCTTGGCCTCGATGGGTGTGCGGTGTGCAGAAGCAGCCAAATCGGTCTGCCCGAACCAGTGCACGACCGCCTGAACGGCGCTCGATTGCTCGACGTTGCCACCCACATCGCCTTCGAGCACTGCGTCGCCGGGGGACAGGGCGGCCAGAGACGCGAGATACGCTCCGGCAGACGCACCCCAGATGCCGATGCGTTCGCTGTCGATTCGCAGGGTTTCTGCGTGCGCGCGCAACCAGCGCAGCGCACCCTTCACGTCGTGCAGCTGGGCAGGGAACACGGCCGTCGGAGCCAATCGGTAGTCAACGGCAGCCACGACGACTCCGTGGGCGGCGAGCGCAGCAACACGCTCGTTCGCATCATCGGACTTCGACCCGGTGCTCCACCCGCCACCGTGCAGGTAGACGACCAGCGGCATCCGTTCGAATGCAGCATCCGTCGGGCGGTATAGGTCGAGGCACAGGTCGACGCCGTCTGCGTGCGCGTACGTCAGGTCTCGCTCGACCGAGACCGCGTCGTCGGCCGCGGGGCGACTGCCTGTCTGCGGCATGTTACGACGCAGGCGCCCAGGTCTGGGCGCCGATCACCGACAGCAGTTGCAGCTTGTCTGCACTCTCGGTGCCGGGGGTTGCGGTGAAAACTAAGAGAGCTTGCGAGCTTTCGGGGTCGGCCAGAATCTGGCAATCCAGTTCGAGGATGCCGAGCTCCGGATGCTGGATGCGCTTGCTGCGCGGGTGGTGCGCCGACACCTCGTGGTTGTTCCACAGCGTTTCGAACTCGTCGCTTGCCCGCAGAAGCTCCGCGACGACCGCTGCTGCGCGCGAACCTGAGCCGCCACGCGAATACGCCATGCGAAGATCGGCGGTGAACACCCTCGCGTGAAGCGGGTGGTCGTCTTCTGGATAGATGTTCCGTGATGCAGGATCGGTAAACCAGCGATAGACCGTGCTGCGAGCGAGGCCGGTATACCCGGTCTGGTCGCCGAGTAGCGCGACCGCCATGGGCGTCTGCACGAGCGTTTCGCCGAGTTCGTTGACGACCTGCGCCGGGGTGTCGCTCAGCCGGTCGAGAATTCGCAACATTCCGGGGGACACGTGGTCTGAAAACATGACGCGGGCAGGTGCTGAGTGCCCAGCGAGCCGAAACAGGTGATCGCGTTCGTCGATGCTCAGGTGCAGTCCGCGCGCGATCGCGGCGACCATCTGCTCAGACGGCTGCGGCCCGCGCTGCTGCTCGAGCCTGCTGTAGTAGTCGACGGACATGCCACTCAGTGCAGCGACCTCTTCGCGTCGTAGTCCGCTTGTGCGGCGACGCGTTCCATGGGTGAGTCCCACGTCTTCCGGTTGCAATGCCTCACGTCTGGTGCGCAGAAAGTGCGCGAGTTGTTCTCGATCCACAACCTCCATCCTCCTCTGCCGCCGGAGGGCGAACAAGGGATCGGAAATCCGTGGATAACCGCTGCCTGGATGCTTACGCGAGCTCGCCGCACTCTGGAAGAGCGGGTAGCCGGGCGGCATCCGCTCTCAACGAAAGGGAACACATGACTGGCAGCACCCACACACGCGTCGCGCTCATCACCGGTGGCAACAGAGGACTGGGCCGCGCATCCGCACTGGCGCTTGCAGCCGACGGCACCGACATCATCCTCACCTATCGCTCAAACGCAGACGAGGCGGCGGGCGTCGTCGACGAGATCACGGCGCTGGGTCGCAAGGCCGTCGCACTGCAGCTCGACACGACCGCATTCGCGAGTTTCGACGCCTTCGCGGTCGAGCTCCGTTCCACCCTGGCGGACCGGTTCGACCGTGCGGACATCGACATCCTGATGAACAATGCAGGGTCGGTGGCAATGACTCCGCTCGGAGGCACGACCGAGCAAGCCGTCGACAGCATGATCGACGTGCACTTCAAGGGTGTCGTGCTTCTGACGCAGGTGCTCGCGCCGCTGGTTGCTGATGGTGGCCGCATTCTGAATGTGTCGACCGGGCTCAGCAGGTTCTACGCCGAGGGCGCCTCTGTATATGCGTCGATGAAGGGTGCGATCGAGGTCTACACCAAGTATCTGGCGCGCGAACTCGGGCCGCGTGGCATTGCTGTGAACGTGATTGCACCTGGGGCGACGGCGACGGACTTCGGTGGAGGTGCGGTCAGAGACAACGAGCGGATGCGTTCAGCACTGTCGTCGGTCACCGCGATGGGACGCGTTGGGGAAGCGACCGACATTGCGGGTGCCGTTGTGGGCATCCTGTCTGAGTCAGCAGGATGGATCACTGCACAGCGCATCGAAGCCTCGGGCGGCCAGTCTCTCTAGAACGGCGCAGGGTCGGCGTCGTTGGCGGCGTCGTTGGCGGCGTCGCTGGTTTTCGCGGCATCGGCGGCCCGTTGCTGAGCGTCTTCGGCCACGGGCATCACATCGGGTGCAGGCAATTCCAGTTCTGGGTCGGTCGTATAGACGCGGCCGGCCGGCGACGTCCACTCGAGCACACCACCTGGGAGCTGGACGACCTTCCACACGGTCTCATCTTTCAGATGATGATGCTTTTCGCAGAGACACGCGAGATTGTCATATTGCGTGAGTCCGCCGGCTTGTCGCTGCACGGTATGGTCGATCTCGGTGTATCTGGCTTTTCGGTTGCAGCCCGGGAACCGGCAGGTACCGTCACGGAGCCTGATGTACCGGGCCAAATCCGGTGGCGGACGATATCTTTCCCTGCCGACGGAGAGAACAACGCCGGTCTCCGGATGTGTGAGAATCCGGGTGAAGCTCGGCGCCGCCGCGGCCAGGCGCCGTGCGGTGTCTGGGTCGATCGGGACCACGCCGTTCAGTGTGGCTGGCATGTCGGAGACTCCGAGCAGTGTCAGTGCCGGCACCATGACATCCAGTTCAGGGCGCACCTGCGCCAGCAGAGCGGCTAACGGTTCCATCGCGCTGCCCTGCACGTGTTGCTGGTCGGGCTCGCTGTTGCCAGCCTCGCTGGCTGCACCGTTCGTGCTCGTGCCTGTGTCCGCGCTCGCGTTCGCGGCTACGCTCGCGTCAACGTCTGTGGCTGCGTCAACGTCTGTGGCTGCGTCAGCGTCTGTGCTCGGGCGCGTGCTGGTGTCCGCAAAAGCGAACACCCCGGCGCCTGTGCCATCGCCGAGCAGGAGCATCGCGGCGATGTCGGCACGCAGCTGCGCTATCGTGCGCGGATCTCCTGCAGCACGCATCCGCGTGGCGGCCTGAGTGATGCGGTCGTCGATGCCGGCGATCAGTGGCGCCTGCGCGTACACGCTCAACCAGCCCATCGCGTCGGCCACATACTCCGTGGTCACCGACCGGTCGGACACCGCCGCTTTCACGCGCTCACCAATAGTTTCTGGGTGCAGACGCTCCCGCACGCGCCGGGTCTTCGCACGCAACCGCGACGCGGTCAGACCAGAGGCCGCGTCGATCACCGCCGATTCCACCTCGCGCCGGTCTTCGGGCGCAAGGCCGCTTGTCTCATCGACGAGAACTCGTGCGTGCGCATACCCGATCCTGCCCTCGGCCAGGGCGGCGAACGATGCAGGCAGACCGGTGACCAGCCGGTCGCTTTCCGCGATGAGACTCTGCGCGGTGCGTTCGGGTATGCGCAGCGCGCACGCGATCTCCGCGGTAAACGACCGCTCGGCCAACTCGGCACGCCGCGCCGGAGCCTGACCGACAGGCACCACCTTGTCAACCGTGAGCTGCGCTACCTGGTGAGCGTGCTGGATCAGCTCAGCGCGATGGGCGGTCAGCGAGGCGATCATCCGCTCAACACCGGCAATCGACCCGATCAGCTCCGCCTGCAGGTCGTCCATAGCCGACCGCAACCGCGACGCCTCGGGCCCATCGATCGGGAAGCTGTCCATACCGCAAGTCAACAACCAGCCACCGACATTGCCTGCCCCAAATGCCCCGATCAGAGGCAATTTGTGGAGAACTTTTCTAGCTCACGCCTGTGGAGGGCAAGAGGGCAGCCAGGCCGGGGGCGTCGACTCAGGCGGCCAGCTGTTCTAGCCCTTGACCAATCCGAGACGACGTAGCCCGCGGCACAAGACTCAGGCCGCCGCGCGTTCCTCGAGCCGACGGCGACGCAGGTAGTTGTGCTGGATGGCCGGCGGGCGGTATGCCATGTCGAGCACTCCGACATCCGTGCCGGCAGGAACGATCTCGTCGATGCGGTCGAGCACGTCGTCATCGAGCTTGAGATCGGCACCGGCAAGCGTGTCATCGAGTTGTTCCATGGTGCGCGGGCCAATGATCGCAGAGGTCACACCAGGATGCGCGAGCACGAACGCCATGGCCAGATGGGTCAGCGACATCCCGGCATCCTCGGCAATCGGAATCAGCCGCTCGACCGCGTCAAGCCTGCGCTCGTCTTGCAGATGCTTGAAGCCGAACGCCGACCGATGAGTCGTGTTCTGCTGATCCTTGCGGTAGCGGCCGGTGAGCATCCCGCCCGCCAACGGACTCCAGACCAGCGTGCCCATGCCGAACTGCTGCACAACCGGCAGCACCTCGCGCTCGATGCTGCGATTGAGTATCGAGTATGGCGGCTGCTCGGTGCGAAACCTGGTGAGGCCACGACGTTCTGAGACCCAGTGCGCAGCAACCAGGTCTGACGCCGGCATCGACGACGTGCCGACTGCCCTGACCTTGCCTGCACGCACGAGATCGGTGAGCACCGACAACGTCTCCTCGATGTCGGTCTCTGGGTCTGGCTG
This sequence comes from Microbacteriaceae bacterium, assembly GCA_035565115.1. Lineage (GTDB taxonomy): Bacteria > Actinomycetota > Actinomycetes > Actinomycetales > Microbacteriaceae > Rathayibacter_A. The sequence continues at coordinate 7,950 of DATMTC010000107.1, forward strand.
GTGAATTTGGTACAGGTCGATGTAATCGGTGCCCAACCTGCGCAGCGAGCCTTCGACCGCCTTGGTTAGCCACACCCGAGACGCCCCAGACCGATTTGGGACCGGGGGTGTTGCACCGCCCGGGTTGAAATCGACCGGGAATCTCCCCTTGGTTGCAAGCACAACGTCGTCCCTGCGCCCCTTCAGCGCCTTGCCGACGATCTCCTCAGACTCTCCTCCCGAGTACATGTCTGCCGTGTCGACGAAGTTGATCCCGGCGTCGAGCGCCTTGTGGATGATCCTGATCGAGTCCTCGTGATCAGGGTTTCCGACCGCCCCGAACATCATGGCGCCGAGCGCGTATGGGCTGACCTGAATGCCGGTGCGCCCCAGGGTGCGATAGTGCATGCTTCTCTCCTTCAATTCTGGCGGCGTTCGCAACCTGCCGTATCATTAGCTAAGTGGAACGCTCTTCCGAAACTATACGGAAAGCCATTCCGAATAGCAATCAAGGGATGCCGTCATGTCGAATTCGGGTATAGAAGAGCTCCAGCCGCGTCGGCTGCGAGCGGATGCCAGGCGCAACGTTGACTCGTTGCTTGAGTCCGCGAAGGCGATCTTCGCGACATCCGGTGTCGATGCGCCTGCTAAAGAGATCACCGACCATGCTGGCGTTGGAGTCGGAACGCTGTATCGGCATTTTCCGCAACGCTCGGATCTGGTCGCTGCCGTGTTCCAGCGCGAGGTGGATGCCTGTGCTGCCGCCGGCCCGGAGCTGAGCGCCACGCACGAACCAGGCGAGGCGCTGGCGAAGTGGCTCGAGCGATATACCGAGTTCCTCGCGGCCAAGCGCGGGCTTGCGTCTGCGTTGCACTCCGGCGATCCGGCATTCGATGCGCTGCCCGGCTATTTCTCACAGCATCTCGAGCCTGCCCTCGACTCGTTGCTCGACGCCGCTGCCGCTCGTAACGAGATCCGTGCGGATGTCGGCGCCGATTACCTGCTGCACGCCGTCGCGAACCTCTGCATGACCCCGAACGATGAAGGGCCGGAGTACAGCAAGCGCATGGTCTCACTGCTTGTCGACGGGCTGCGCTACGGGGCATCACGCACGACGGCCTGAGTGCAGCAAAGCGCACCTCGGTTCGGATGAGCTCGGCTCTCCTAGACGGCTGCAAGTAGGCTCAACCAAGACTCCAGCGACCTGGGGAGGGGTGCGAGGATGGGCGGGTTCGCGACCTGGCTGCTCGGTCTTGCCGCTGAGCAGCCGGTCGAATATCGTCGGCTGCTACGCATCCGTCGGCACATCTACACTCCGATCGCGCAGTTGGAAGCTCAAATCGTGCGCTCCGCAGAGCCGATTCCGTTCGCACAGCTCGACCTCGACGCGTTCCAGCCGTTGCCCGCAGGCACGGCGTGGGGAAAGAAGTTCGACTGCGCCTGGTTGCGCATTTCGGGCCAGGTGCCGGCAGATCGTCTGACGGGCGAGAAGCCGCCAACAGACGCCGACCAGACGCTCGTGATGCTCGGCATCCGCGGCGAAGGGCTCGTCTATGCACCTGACGGCGCCATCCTCGACTCGGTCAGCACCGTCTTTCTGCAGGGTGACCTGCCACACAGCGGCGGAAAATACCGTGAGGTGCAGCACGTCGACACCTCGAGCGGCCAGGTGGAGTTCTTTGCGGATGTCGCATACAACGGCATCCTGATCTACGGATACGGGAACGCGGCCTATCACGGAGCCCACATCGCCACGAAGAACGCGGATGCTTACGGGCTGTACTACGACTACCTCACCCTGCTCGTCCTGGCAGGGGCGACAGAGGATGCCGGGCTCGAGTCCGAGCTGCGGCGAGCGCTTGGCGCGGCATACGAACGATTTCGTGCCGGCGACATCCGCGGCGCCCGAGCCGTGCTCGCGGTGCAGCTCTCCCGCGAGTCCGACAGCGAGTTCGTGTACAGCGCGGTCGGTCACGGGCACCTGGACATGGCGTGGTTGTGGCCGCTGCGCGAAACCCGCCGCAAGTCTGCGCGCACGTATGCGCGGGCGCTGAACGCGATCGAGCGCCGCGAAGGCTACATCTACGGCACGAGCCAGCCACAGCAAATGCAGTGGATGCGCGACGAGCAGCCTGCGCTGTTCGAACGGCTGAAGCGTGCGGTTGCTGCTGGGCGCATCGAGCTGCAGGGGTCGTTCTGGGTTGAACCAGACACGAGCCTCCCAGGTGGAGAGTCTCTGATCAGACAGGCGATGTTCGGCCGCCGATTCCTGGAATCCGAGTTCGGCCTGACGCCTGCCGAGATGCGCCTGTGCTGGCTGCCTGACACGTTCGGCTACAGCGGCAATCTGCCGCAGATTCTGCGGAAGAGCGGCATGGACTGGTTCCTGACCATCAAGCTGGCGTGGAACAAGGTGAACAACTTTCCACATCGCACCTTCACCTGGCAGGGCATCGACGGGTCGAGCGTGCTCGTGCACATGCCACCAGAGGGCGATTACAACAGTCGGGCGGCCGCCGACGGCCTGCTGAAGGGACTGAAACAATACCCGGAGCGCGAGCTGAACACCGCCATGCTCGTGTATGGCTCTGCCGACGGCGGTGGCGGTCCGACCGAGGTGCA
>DATMTC010000108.1:0-7382 GCA_035565115.1 Microbacteriaceae bacterium
GGCCGGGTTCAAGGACCCGTACGGGTTCTGGAAGATCACCTGCAACTGTGCGGCCAGCGAGCGCCTTTCCCGTCTCGCCATGCCGACCAGCTCACGACCGCGGAATACCATGCTTCCCGCCGCCACCGGGGTCAGTCCCAGGATCGCTTTTCCAATCGTCGACTTGCCAGAGCCAGACTCGCCGACCAACGCGAGTGTCTCGCCTACCCCGATCTCGAAGCCCACGTCGTGGATGACGGTGTCAACGCGCTTGCGCATGCCGGAGCCCGTCGTGTAGTCGACGGACAGGCCGTTGACGTGCAGCAGTGCTGGATTATCGGGCATCATGCCTCCACCAACGATGGCGTGGCCGCCAACAGTCGCTGCGTGTACTCGTGCTGTGGGCGAACGAACAGGTCGTCGACGCTCGCTGACTCCACCAGCTGGCCGCGAGACATCACGACCACTCGGTCGCAGACATCCGCGACGACGCCGAGGTCGTGAGTGACGAAGATCACCGACATGCCACGGCTGTCGCGAAGGTCGCGCAGCAGGTCCAGGATGCCGGCCTGCACGGTGACGTCCAACGCTGTCGTCGGTTCATCGGCGATGAGCACGTCCGGGTCTCCCGCGAGCGCGATGGCGATCGCGACGCGCTGGATCATGCCGCCAGAGAGCTCATGCGGATACTTGCGTGCAATACCGGCGGGATCGGGAAGGTGCACACTTGCAAGAAGTTCGAGCATCTTCGTATGCCGCTTCTTTCGCGGGCCTGCGCCGAGATAGCGCAGAACTTCGCTCAGCTGCGATCCGATCGTGAAGAGCGGATCGAGCGCGACCATCGGCTCCTGTGAGACGAGTCCGATCCTGCGGCCGCGCAGCCCTCGACGCTCGTTCGCGGTCATCTCGCTCACCCGTTTGCCAGCGAGCAGCATTTCACCGCCGAGAACGCGCCCGTTCGGTGGCAGCAGACCGAGCAAAGACAGTGCGGTCACGGTTTTGCCGCTGCCTGATTCGCCGACGAGACCGAGAATCTCTCCTTCCATCAGATTGAACGAGATATTGTTCACGACGGGCGCGGTTCCCTGCTGGGATTCGAATCCGACCGAGTAGTCGCAGATCGCTAAGATTCCAGGTGGCTGTTGACCGCCCGCCCCACGCCCACGCATATCCACCGCTTCGGATGTGTCAGCAACTGGCATTGAATGACGCCGCTCCGCCCGTCGCCGCCGCGGCCCGGCCGACGCACCGCGCTTGCGCTCGGCATCCAGATCACGGATGCCGTCGCCGAGCAGCCCGAACGCGAGCGTCATGAGGGTGATGACGCCACCGGTGACAGCGAGCAGAAAGCCATCCTGTTGCATGACCGAAGCCGCCTCGCCGACCATTCCGCCCCAGCTCGGCGCAGGCGGCTTGGTAGCAAGGCCCAGAAACCCGAGACCGGTCTGAACCGCGAGACTGATGCCGGCGAAGATCGACATTTGAACGACGGCCGGGCCGATCAGACCCGGAACGACGTGCCTCAGCATGATGCGCACGTGCCCCAGCCCGGAGACCACAGCGGCAGAGACGAACAGTTCTTCGCGCAGGGAAAGGCACTCGCTCCGGATGATCCTCACCATGGTGCCGCAGCCGAGAATCCCGAACGTCAGCATCGACGCCAGCAGGCTCTGGGTGAAGATCGACAGTACGACAAGAACGATCACGATGCCGGGCAGCGCCATGACGACGTCGACGATGCCGCCGATGACCCGGTCGACCCATCCACCGATGTACCCGGCAAGCACACCGAGCACGATGCCTGTGACCATGAAGGCGACCACGGCGATCAGCACGCCGAGCAGTGCCGGCTGGCCCCCGAACAGAAGCCTGCTGTACACGTCGCGCCCAAGGGCATCCGTCCCAAGCCAGTGCGCACTCGACGGTAGTTCGAGCAGGTGAGCCAGTTGCTGATCATCCGGCGCATATGGTGCGATCACCTGCGCGAGGCACACGGCGATCGTGACGAGCGCGATCACGGCAAGCGCTGAGACGGTCAACGGCTTCGACGTGAGCGAGCGCAGGATGCCGCGACGTGCGGAGGTGGGCGCGTTCATCATGAGACTCGCACCCGTCGATCGATGATGCCGTAGCCCACGTCGACGATGAGATTAATCACGATGACAAGCACGGTGAAGGCCAGTGCTACGCCCTGGATCAGTGGAATGTCATGCTTGTTCGTCGCGTCAACGGCCGTGGAACCGAGGCCGGGGAGCACGAACACGGTCTCGACCATGATTGTTCCAGACAGTGAACCGATGAACACGAGACCGATCATCGTCGAGATGGCCAGCCCGGAATTGCGCAGCGCGTGCTTCCACACGAGTGAGCGTTCAGGCACCCCCGATGCTCGTAGCGTGCGGATGTAATCCATCCCCATTGCAGTCTTCACCCTGTCCCTGGCAACCTTTGCGATGGATGCGATGCCTGCCAGTGACAATGCAGCAACCGGCAGGATCAGCCCAAGCGCCCACTCAGACGGGGACTGCGAGAACGGCACGTATCCGGTGGCAGGCAATAATCCGAGAGAAACGGCGAAGATCGCAGCAAGAACGAGCCCGACCCAGAAATTCGGCAGTGCGAATCCGGCCAGCGAAACCACGTCGATCGTCGAGCGAAGCGCGCGTCCCCGTGTGGCGCTGAATACTCCAAGCGCGATGCCGATCACAGCCGACACGATGGTGCCGCCCAGAATGATCGACAACGACACAGGCAGGCGTTGGCTCAGGGTGAGCGCAACGGGGTCGCCGGTGAAGATCGACGTGCCGAGATTGCCGTGGAATACATCCGTCAGATAGATCCAATACTGAGTAAGGATCGGTTCGTTGAGGTGTAGTGCGTTGCGCATCGCCTCGTACTGCTCAGGGGTCGCCGAGACACCGAGATATGAACGGGCCGGATCGCCTGGCACGAAGCTTTGCAGCACGAACGTGATGATCGAGACCACAAATAACAGCGGTATGGAGATCAGGATTCGCCGAATGATGATCCGGAGCATGTGTACCTCGGGTCTTGAGTGTTGGAGGGCCGCTTAGTGTGCAGGCGACCAGTCGACGACGGAGGTGAGATCGGCAGTATCACCGATGAACTGAACGCCCTTGACCTTCGTGTTGAACGTATAGATCGCATCAGTTGTGGCAATCGGCATCGCAACCGCGTTATCGACGAGCACCTTTGTGAGTGCCTTCGCCTTCTCGCCGATCTGGTCGCCTGTTGCGGCACCGAGTGCGCCGTACGCCTGCACCACATCGGGATCGGTGACCTTGTACGGGTTCATCACGCCGGTTGGCATGAACCCGAACGCGGCCGTGAGGTAGAGCGGTCCGCCGGTGCCGAGCACGGTCGCGCCGAACTTTCCTCCGACGAGATCGTTGACCCAGTCCGCGAAGTTCGCGTCCGGCTTGAGCGAAACGGTCACGCCGATCTTGCCGAGCTGGTTCGCGACAGCCTGGATCATCTTGCTGTCCGCGGCCGCGAACGACTGGTAGAAGACCGAGAGAGTGAAGCCGTCAGGGTAGCCGGCTTGCGTCAGCAGTTGTTTGGCCTTCTTTGGGTTGTACGGGTACGCGTCGACAAGATCGGGATCGTAGCCATAGTCAGGCGATCCCTTGATCGTGGGTTCGGCGGTGGCTGAGCCGTATTCTCCATACGCCGCCTTGGTGATTGCCGCCCGGTCGACAGCCATGTTCAGCGCCTGACGGACGAGCTTCGATTTCAATGCAGGCACGTTCGTGCCATCGCGGTCGAGAAGATACAGGCCTTGCCACGAGGCCGGCTTCGTGATCTGCTTGAGGTTCGCGGGCAGGGTGCCGCCTGCGACGGACGAGTCAGCAGCGACGACATCGACCTGACCGGTCTTGAGCGCCTGGATGAGCTGGGTCATCTCCGGGATCACTTTGATCGTGATCTTCGAGTATTTGATCTGCTTCTGGTCGTAGAAGTATTTGTTCGGCGTGTACACGTAGTGGTCTCCTGCGACGGTCTTCGCCGTGTCGAGCACGTACGGCCCGGCTCCGAACGTCTTGGCGGCAGTTGCCTTCGGATCCGCGATTCCTGCCGGACTGATCGGGCCCGCGGCGTAGAAGTCGTGGGTTAGAAGCCGGCCGATCATGGGATTGGGTGTCTTGGAGCTGATGACGATCTTGTCAGCGCTTTCTGCGGTGAATGTCATGTCGAGAAAATAGGCCTGCGCCGGACCGCTGCTCTTGTCGCGAAAGTAATCAAGCGAGTTCACGACCTGGGTGGCGGTCAATTCAGTTCCGTCTGAAAATTTCAGGTTCGGCCGTAAGGTCACTTCGAACGTCTTGTTGTCAGTGCCGACGTAGCCCCACTTGGTGGCGAGGCCCGCCTCGAGTTTGTCGTCGGAGCTGGTGGTCAGCAGGGCGGCGTATGCCGGGTCCTGGTACCATCTGTTCGGGCTGCCGGTGGCGGCTTTCAGCGGATCCAGGCTGACCGGTGCCGTTGCCACGCCAAGGGTGAGTGTGGTCGGGTCGGATGTCTTCTCTGCATGTCCGCCTCCGGAGCATCCGGAGAGAATGACGGCGGATGCGATGGCCATGGCGGCCAGAATCGCGAGTCGTCTGTTCATGGCGTTGCCTCTCTTGTGGTTCGGTCGATCCGGTCTTGCGGTTTGATCCGCGGGGCTAGTCGGCTAGTCGGTCAGCGCCTAAGCGGGACCTGTGCACGACCGGGAGTGTTACGTGGCTGGCGGTCTGACCGCCGTGATGGATGGTCTGCTCGGCGATGATCGTGTCTGCCGAGCGGTAAATCGTCGCTCCCGTGTTCGGGTTTGGGTCCCAGCGTGGAAAGCTGCTTGAGGTGATGTCGACTCGGATGCTGTGGCCGGGTATGAAGGTGATGGCGCTCACCCACAGGTCGATGTGGAATTCGTAGACGGCGCCAGGTTCGATGGGAGAAGGCGCAAGCCCGTTGTCGCCAAGCGATCCGTCATTCTGGCGGGCGGATGCGCGGACGATTCCGTCTGCGACGCAGATCGAACGACCGTCTTCGTAGACATCGCATACGCGCACCACGAAGTCCGTGTCGACAGCAGATGAGCGTGCGAAGATCGTGGCATCAACCGGCCCGATCACGGTGACGTGCTCGTCGAGCGGCCGCGACGTATATGTGAGCACATCCTCTCGGACTTCGATCGGGCGTTGATCGAGCGGGCCGGCCACGTGAGGCGCAGGCAGCAGCGTCCCACCACCAAGCGTAGGAACCGGATCTGCCGGGTCGTACCGGTACGTGGCGACCGATTCGGCATCCGGCGCGTGCTGCAGCAATGCGCCGTCGTCGCCGAGATACCACCGCTGGCGCAGATCCGCGCGCGGCGGGAACTCGTCCATCGAAACCCAGCGATTGTCGCCCATGACGAAGATCCGAACGGCCGGCACGCCATCGAGCGACTCGGTGCGGCCCTTGAGCGTTGCGTCGAACCATCGGATGTGCTGCTCGGTGAGACTCACATCCCCGCCGGGCGTCTGCCCAGATGCGAACACACCGAACGAGAGCTCGCCGATGCGGTCGTCGCCGACCCCGTGCGTCCATGGCCCGATGATCAGGTGCGGACGACGCAGCCCGGCCGCCTTCGCGTGTTCGAGCGTGCCGCGATACTGCGCGAACGTCGAGCCGAGGAACACGTCGTACCAGCCGCCCGCCATAAAGACGGGAACATCGATTTCGTCGTAGTGACCGTCGGTGATGTTGATGCGCCGTGATGGGTCCGTCGACGCGATCCCGAACGATTCGGCAGCCCAGCTGACGAACGGCTCGAGGTCTGGCAGTGCCGACAACGGGCGGATGCGGAAGATCTCGCCCGAGTCGAACAGGTCGCGCATGGCGGCGAACGAGTCGAGCGCCGCCCGCCATCCGTCGGGGCCGGGGTCGGCGTGCCGCCGCAGTTCCTCGAGCCCGACGCCGTGGCTCCAGCCCATGCGGCTGCCAAGTTCGTACGCGCCGCCTCTCATCTGAAAGCCGAGCACGTGGGAGTGCGACGGTGGCACGAACGTCACCATGGATGTGAGTGCTGCCGGCCTTCCGAGCGCGGCGCTCCACTGGGTCTCCGCGCCGTATGAGGCTCCCCAGGTTCCCACAACACCATTCGAGCCTGGCAATCGCGCGGCCCAGCCGACAGCATCCACGCCGTCGTCTTGTTCTTGAATCGAAGGAGCGAAGTCACCGTCGGAGGCGAACCGGCCCCGCACATCCTGCACGACGACGATGTAGCCGGCGCGAACGGTCTGGTAGATGTCCAGATAGGCCATCGCGAACGGGTTGTCCTTGCTGTACGGATGCCGAAGCAGCAGCACGGGCACGTCGCCGCCGTCGGCCGGCCGATACACGTTGGCCCGCAGGACGGTGCCGTCGCGCAATACGCACGGAACGTCGAACTCGGTGACGACGCGTGTACTCGAAGATGCTGACAGCCCGATCGTGCGCCCATCAGCCTCGGATGAGTCTGGCACCGTCGCCTCCTTCGTTCGTCGTCGCAGCGGAAGTTCTTCTCAATTGTCAGGAGGGGTCATCGGTGCGTCAACGACATTAAACCGGCGTCAGATGCCGGAAAATTGATCATCGCCGCAGGTTTGCGCGTTGCTAGTGTCGCCTTCGTGACGAACGACATTCACGCGCCCAACGCTGAGCTGAGCAGTGCCGACCTGGGCAACGCCGGCCCGCCCGATGCCCCGACTCTCGACTTTCTTGCCACGATTTCGGTTCAGGTCGGCGAACCCATCGAGCTCGGTATGACCGAGGACGGTCCGAGGCGCATCATTCCGATCACAGGGGGCACAGTGACGGGCCCGTCGCTGCGCGGCCGCGTGCTGCCTGCCGGAGCGGACTATCAACTGCTCAAGTCGCCGCGGGTGACCGAGTTGGTGGCGAAGTACGCGATCGAGACCGACGAGGGCGACCACGTCTACATCGACAATTTCGGTCTCCGTACCGGCGATTCAGAAGACATCGCGCGGCTGGTCCGTGGCGAAGAGGTCGACCCGCAGCGCATCTACTTCCGCTGCAATCCGCGCATGCAGGCATCCGGTTCCCGATGGAGTTGGCTGTCGCAGCGCATCCTCATTGCGGCGGGTCGCCGCTTTCCAGACGAGGTTCGCCTCGACGTCTACGTCGTGACCTGATCAATAGCGGGCTACTCGACGACGGATGCCGCATAGCGGGCATACTGCTCGCGAATGACCGGGCGGTGATCAGGGGAGGGGGACGCGACCAGCTGCAGCGGCCACGACGGACGCGAGCCGCTCAACGCCCATGCGGCCTGCACGGCTGCACCATCCGCGACGTATTCGCCCGGCGCAGGCACGGTGACTGGCGCGTCGAACACCTGCGCCGCGATGGCCTGCACGCCC
>DATMTC010000109.1:0-2239 GCA_035565115.1 Microbacteriaceae bacterium
CCTCTCGCGAGCAGGGCGACAGCATCCCCCTGCCTGCCGAAGGCGATCGCAGACGCGCGTCCGATCCCTCCACTCGAGCCGGTTACGACCACAACTCGTTCGGCCATCTGTTTGCCTCCTCGTCGTCGGGTGATCAATAGATCCACCAGTACCACCGGCTGCCGAATCCAGACACCCCCTTTACAACACCCGTGCTTCGGTGCCAATGCCCTAGTCGTCTGCGCGCCTCGGCGTGAGGATGGACTCATGCCGCTCGCAATCGAAGACTACGGACTGATCAGCGACTGTTACACGGGGGCGCTCGTGGGCAAAAACGGCAGCATCGACTGGTTGTGTCTGCCGCACTACGACTCACCATCGATGTTCGGTGCACTGCTCGGCGACGAAAACCACGGTCGCTGGCTGCTTGCGCCGTCCGCCGATGCTGCGGCCGCCAGCCGACACTACGACGGTGACACGTTCATGCTTGTCACCCGCTGGACGACATCCGACGGCGAGGTCGAGGTGCTCGACCTGATGCCGCACGGCAACGCGCGCGCCGATGTGGTTCGACGCGTGCGCGGCGTGCGAGGGACGGTGAGGATGCGCCAAGACCTGCGGGTGCGCTTCGCGTATGCGGACTCGATTCCATGGATGCGCAAGGAGGAGGCCAAAAAGAAGGCGCCGCGCGGACTCATCGCAGTGGCAGGGTCGAGTTCGGTCGTGATGCGCGGTCCTGAGCTGCAGCCGGCCGGGCACAGTCACCAGGGCACGTTCGACATCCACGAGGGCGAGACGATCGACCTGACCCTGACCTGGTTTCCATCACACAAGCAGGTGCCAGAACCGCTCGATGTCGACGACGCCATCGTTCGCACACGGCAATGGTGGACAGACTGGGCGGATGCCTGCTCGTACGACGGTCCGTACCGCAAGCAGGTCATGCGCTCGCTGCTGGTGCTTCGCGCACTGACCCACGCCGAGACGGGCGGGATTGTCGCGGCGGCCACGACCTCATTGCCAGAGAGCATCGGCGGCTCGCGCAATTGGGACTATCGCTACGTCTGGCTGCGGGACGCATCGATGACGATCTCGGTGTTGCTGCGGCACGGCTACTATCGTGCGGCGAACCACTGGCGGGAGTGGCTGCTGCGGGCCATCGCGGGCGACCCGGCCGATGTGCAGATCATGTATGCGATCAACGGCGACCGCTATCTGGCCGAGCGTGAACTCGGCACGCTACCCGGCTACCTCGGGTCAGCCCCTGTGCGGGTCGGCAATGCTGCGTTCACCCAGTTCCAGGCCGACGTGATCGGCGAGGTCATGATCGCCCTGCAAGAGGCCAGGCAGGCCGGAATCAAGGAGACGGAATTCTCCTGGTCATTACAGCGCGCGTTGATCGGCTTTCTCGAAAAGGAGGGGATGCGGCCAGACAGCGGAATGTGGGAAATCCGAGGCAAGCCGAAGTACTTCACTCAATCCCGCGCGATGGTATGGGCAGCATACGACAGTGCAGTGCGGGCCGTTCGCGATTTCGGAATGGACGGGCCTGTCGACCAGTGGGAGAAGCTGCGCGATCAAACCAGGCGCGAAATCGAAACGAAGGGCTTCGACAAGAAGCGCGGCACATACACGCAGTACTTCGGCTCGCGGGGAGTGGATGCCTCGCTCCTGCTGCTTCCGCAGGTCGGCTATTGCGCACCGGACGACCGACGGATGCGAGGCACTGTCGACGCGATCGAACGCGACCTCATGAAGGACGGCCTGCCGCTGCGCTACAAAACCGACACGGGCGTTGACGGCCTGCCGGGGGCGGAGAATCCGTTCCTTGCCTGCGGGTTCTGGCTCGTCGAACAATACGCTCGATCCAAGCGCCTGGATGACGCTGAGAAGATGATGGGCGAGTTGCTCAGCTATGGCAACGAGCTTGATCTCTTCAGCGAAGAATACGATGTGGAAAATCAGCGGCAGGCGGGAAATACGCCGCAAGCGCTCACCCATCTCGCGCTCGTGCGTGCTGCGGAGGCGATCACCCGAGCCAGGTCGGGCAATGGTCTGCGATCACGGACCGGCGATCACTCGGGCGGATGACGCGGGCTGACGCGGGCTGATGAGGCGCGCTGACCCGGGCTGATGCGTCGGGCTGATGCGTCGTTACGCGAGGTCGCCGACGGGTGATTCGGCGTTCTTCCGGGTGCGAACCGCCATGGCGATCAGGCAACCGCCGAGCACGACCAGAGCGATCAGATCGGAGATCATC
>DATMTC010000110.1:0-2599 GCA_035565115.1 Microbacteriaceae bacterium
GCTTACTCTTCGGTGGCACCGACCTCATCGGGCGCCCACTCCTCGCATGCCTCGCGCCAGCCGGCACCGATGCGGGCGAGTACGGCGAGACACGCGCCGGCCACGACGACGACGCCCCCGCCGACACCGATCAGAATGCTCATTGCCTGCGCATCCATTGTCTTCACCTCCACACCTTTCGCGATCGCCGGACGCCACACATCCGACACTCACAACGCTCCGCCTGCTGCTCCTAGAAACTCCCCAGAATCCGCACCATCGCCCGGGCCTGAGAGCATTCGCAGGTCACCCTGAAGATCGAGCGCGCACTCTGAGTCGTTTCTTGGAACAGAACTCATTGGCTGGTTGTGGATGGCGCGGCAATGCTCGCGCTCCTGCCCACCTCGTCCGCCTTTCACCCGACGGAGCATCCGCATGTTTCAACGCCTTCGCATCGCGCGCACCAGGCAGCTCGTGCTGCCTGCGACGTTCGGTGTGTTCGCGTGCGCAGTTGCCGCATTCGGCTCGTGGATCCCGTCGCTCTGGGGAGACGAGGCCGCAAGCCTGATGTCGGCGGAGCGCCCGATCGGCTCCCTGCTGACGATGGTGCGACACGTGGATGCTGTGCACGGCACGTACTATCTCGGCCTGCACGCCTGGATCGAGCTCGCGGGCACATCGCCGTTCGCTCTCCGGTTCCCGAGCGCCGTCGCTGTCGGCCTGTGCACTGCGGCGGTGGTGATTTTGGCACGACGACTGTCCACCACTACGACCGCTGTGATCGCCGGCCTGGTGTGCGCACTGCTCCCCCGCATGACATACGCAGGCGAAGAGGCGCGGTCATACGCGTTCAGCGCCGCCATCGCCGCGTGGCTGACGGTGATCTTCGTGGAACTGCTGAGACGCAAGCAACACCGGCTTTGGCTGTGGATCGCATACGGCGCAACGCTGACACTCGGCTTCTATCTGTTCCTCTACGTCGGACTGATCGCGCTGGCTCATGCGGTGATCCTGGCGTGGATGCGCCCTGCGCGTTCGTTCACTGGCCGCTGGGTGATCGCGGTCGGGGTCGCAACCGTTGCGGCTGTGCCTATCCTCGTGATGGCGTTCGTCGAGCGCTCTCAGGTGGCATATCTCGCGCGAACCGCCGAGGTGACGTTCAACTCGATATTTGTCAGCCTCTGGTTCGGCACGTCGCAGTTCGCAGCGCTCGCCTGGCTGCTGCTGATCGGGGTTGGCTGCGTCTCGGCAGCCGACTGGGCGCTTCGACGTCGGCGCAGCCGCGCTTTCGCTCAGCAGAGCGGGAACATCCACGCCGCGCCTTCCCGCACGGTCAACCTCGAGTTGGTGGCGGGAGCATGGCTGGTTGTTCCATCGGCCGTGCTGATCGGCTCGAGCCCGATCCTTTCGGACTTCACCGCGCGATATTTGACCTTCGCCGCGCCTGCCGCCGCCATCCTGATCGCATGCGCCATCGTGCGGATCGCACGGATCGCACGCGCACGCGCCAGACTCGGCATTCTCATCCTGCTGGTCGCAGCGGTCGTGGCCACCGCCGTTCCGGTGTACAGCGCACAGCGCGGGCCATACTCGAAGAACAACAGCGACTGGGCGCAAGTATCCGCGACGGTCGGCGCGCACGCCGTGCCAGGCGACGCAGTGGCGTTCGACGAATCGACCAGGCCGTCTAGGCGGCCCCGGCTGGCCATGCGCACCTATCCGGCTGGCTTCGCCGGGCTTGCCGATCCAACGTTGCGCACGCCGTTCACCGAATCGACCAACTGGCGGGATGCTCTATATACGATCCAGAACGCGCTGGATCTCGGCCGCTTCAACGGCGTGCGGCGCGTGTGGTTGGTTGAGTACGCATCCGGTTCGCACGTTGACAGCTCCGGTATCCCCGACCTCGAGGCGGCGGGCTTTTCGATCGCGCATCGCTACCTGGACCACCGCAGCGAGGTGGTTCTGCTCACGCGAACCGCTTGAAATCCGCCATCCTCATACCTAGACTGTCGAGATATGAGGATGGAATGGAGCAACCGCAACCTTGACGCCCTTCTGCTCGGCGTGCTGCGGGATGCTCCTGCTCATGGATATGAGGTGATCCAGCGGCTGCGGGAGAGAAGCGACGGCGAGTTTGATCTGCCGGAGGGCACCGTGTACCCGTCGCTGCACCGCTTGGAGAAGACGGGCGTGCTGCGCAGCAGCTGGGACACGGTCGCCGGACGCCGCAGGCGCATCTACGAGATCACGCCGGCCGGAGCATCCGCTTTGCAGACGGTCAGAGCTGCGTGGCGCAGATACGCGCTGTCCGTCGAGGCGGTCTTGGGGGTCGGCTCATGAGTGGCGACCCGATCGACGCATACATCGAGGCTCTCGCTCGTCGGCTTGTCGGTTCGACGATCCAGGTGCACCGCACACTGCTCGAAGTGGAAGACCATCTGCGTGAGTCGCAGTCTGCGCTCATGGTTGCAGGAGCCGACGCCGACGCGGCAGCCAACGAGGCGGTCGCACAGTTCGGCAGCGTGTCAGCGGTCGCCAGCGGACTGAACGGGCATTCGGGGACCGCGATGGGCTGGGCGCGTGCGCGCGGCCTGCTGGGAATCGCGGCGCAACTCGG
>DATMTC010000111.1:0-2356 GCA_035565115.1 Microbacteriaceae bacterium
CGGTGCGATCGTCGCACTAGCCGCAGCGGGCGCTGCGGTCGTCGGACTCGCCTCGGTCGGCAGCGCGTGGACACTCGCAGCCGTATCATCGACGGCCTCGGCCGTGAGCCAGGCGAACGCCCAGCGGAGTCTTCTCGAGCAAGCGTTATACGGACACGGCTCGAACGGTTCGGCCGGCAGCGGTTCGTCAGGCAGCGGCTCATCCGGTATTCAGGGCTTCGGCAGTCTGCCGAGCACGGGCGGCACGGGCGGCACGGGAACGCAGACATCCGGCGGCACGGCCGCCACTGATGCGCAATCGACCGGCATCGTTCTGATCAACACCGTGCTCGCATACCAGAGCGCTCAGGCGGCCGGCACCGGCATGGTGCTGACCTCCGATGGTGAGATCCTCACGAACAACCACGTGGTTGCAGGCGCAACGTCCATTTCGGTGACCGTGGCTTCCACCGGAAAGAGCTACGACGCGAAAGTCGTTGGCACGGACGCGACCGACGACGTCGCCGTGCTCCAGTTGACCGGAGCATCCGGTCTGACACCGGCCAACATCGACAGCTCGGCCGACGTGAACATCGGCGACGCTGTCACGGGTGTCGGAAACGCGGGTGGCACAGGCACGCTGACCGCCGCGCCAGGAAACGTGACGGCCCTCGACCAGACGATCACGACGCAGGCGGAGGGAGCCGCGGCATCCGAGACGCTGAACGGCTTGATCCAGACGAACGCTGACATCCAATCAGGCGACTCAGGTGGCCCGCTGTATGACGCGAATGGAGCGGTCATCGGCATCGACACGGCGGCATCCGTGGGCAGCAGCGAAAATCAGGGCTACGCCATCCCGATCGCTGACGCGCTGAAGATCGTCGACCAGATCGAGTCAGGTCAGGAGACCGATTCGGTGTCGATCGGCTACCCGGCGTTCCTCGGCATCGAGGTCGGGCAGGCCCAGACTAACGGATATGGTTCGCTCGGCGGATACGGATCGCAGACCGGCGCGACGGAGCAGGCGGTTGCAGGTGCACCGGTTGCTGGGGTGATCTCCGGTGGCCCTGCGGCGGGCGCAGGAATCGTCGCAGGAGACACGATCACAGCGGTCGATGGCACGGCGATCGGGTCTGCGGATGCGCTCACCTCAACGCTCGCCGGTTACGAGCCGGGACAGTCGGCCACGATCACGTGGACGGATGCGGCGGGCGCGTCGCACAGCGCGACGGTCACGTTCGCGGCTGGTCCGGCCGCGTAGCGCGGACGCACACGACCGAGCGTCGCCGAGCGATAGTTTTTCGGGCAATTGATGGGGCCGCGGCACCATCAATTGCCCGAAAACGTATCGGGGGCGCGGCGGGAGGGAAAGTCGGAGGGAAAGTGGGAGGGGAATGCGAGCGGATGCTACGGCGCGACGAACTTGCCGGCCGCGGCGTCATCCGACGACTGCTTCTTCAGGATGAAGTGCTGCTTCTTTCCTGTGGCCGTGTACGGCAGTTCGCTGACGAACGTGTAGCGGCGCGGCCGCTTGTAGTCCGCGAGTGAGACGCTGGCCTTGCAGAACGCGTCCAGTTCGCCGGCTGCAGCCGCGGCATCCGTCAGTTTGCCATCGCGCGGCTGAACATACGCGACGACGATCTCGCCCCACTCGTCGTCAGGGAGGCCGACCACGATGCTGTCCGCGACATCCGAGTGGCCGGCGAGCACCTCTTCGACCTGAACCGGATGCACGTTTTCACCGCCGGAGATGATCATGTCGTCTTTGCGTCCGATGATCGTGACGATCTCGTTCTCATCCCAGCTGGCGAGATCGCCCGGGTAGATCCAGCCGTCGCGGAACTTCTCGGCCTGCTCAGCATCGTTGTGCATGTATGCGTAGCCGCTCTTGACCGACCGCATGATGACCTCGCCGATCTCATGACCGTCTTTCGCGGCGTGCTCGTCTGGGCCGGCGATGCGATCGGTGAACACCTTGACAACTGCCACGTCGTCGTCGAGGCACGCTCGACCGGCAGCACCAGCGGCATCCGGCAGATCGTCTGGGCGCAGGTAGGTGTTCCAGAACGCCTCTGTCGTGCCGTATCCATTCGCGATGCGCGGGGTCAGCGTGCTTTGGTAGCGCAGTGCGGCGGCGCGGTCGAGCGGTGCGCCCATCGTGACGATGCCGTGCAGCGATGACAGGTCACGCGGATGCGCCTCCTGCTCGTCAGCAAGCCGCTCCAGGTTAGTCGGTGCGCCGATCACGTAGGTGAGCCTGTAGTCCTGCACGCTGTCGAGCACGAGCCCGGCATCGAACCGGGGGAGCGTGACGACCTCGGCGCCGACGTAAAACGCGGTGTTCGGCCCAGCGCAGTAGTTGCCTCCGCGGTGG
>DATMTC010000112.1:0-6374 GCA_035565115.1 Microbacteriaceae bacterium
CCTCACGCAACAGATCGCCGCGGCGAAGGATGCCGGCGTGCTGTTCTCCGTGCACCTCAAGGCCACCATGATGAAGGTCTCGGACCCGATCATTTTCGGCCACGTCGTGCGCGCGTTCTTCCCCGAGCTGTTCGAGCGTTATGGCGAGCAACTGCGGGCAGCGGGGCTTGACCCGGCGAACGGTCTCGCAGGCATCCTCTCAGGGCTCGACGCGCTGCCAGCAGACGTTCGCGACGGCGCGAGGGCCGTGATCGACGAGGGCATCGCCAATGGGCCCGCGCTCGCCATGGTGGACTCCGACAAGGGCATCACCAACCTGCACGTGCCAAGTGACGTCATTGTGGATGCTTCGATGCCAGCGATGATCCGCAATTCAGGCAAGATGTGGGATGCTGCGGGCCAGGCTCAGGACACCCTCGCGGTCATCCCCGACAGCTCATATGCAGGCGTCTACCAGACCGTCCTCGATGATTGCCGCGCAAACGGCGCCTTCGACCCAACGACCATGGGTTCGGTGTCGAACGTCGGTCTCATGGCTCAGGCCGCCGAGGAGTATGGCAGCCACGACAAGACGTTCGAGATTGCCGAGCCCGGCACGGTTCAGGTGGTCGATTCCGCCGACCGTGTTCTGCTCGAACACCGGGTCGACGCCGGCGACATTTGGCGTGCCTGCCAAACCAAGCATGTGCCGATCGTCAACTGGGTCGAGCTGGCGGTCTCGCGTGCTCGCGCGTCTGGCGCGCCGGCCGTGTTCTGGCTCGACGAGACCCGCGCGCACGACGCGGCTCTCATTTCGAAGGTGCGCGAGCACCTCGCGACACTCGACACGGACGGGCTCACGATCGAGATCCTCGCTCCCGAGGCAGCTACGGCGTACTCGCTCGAGCGCATCCGTCGTGGGAAAGACACCATCTCGGTCACCGGCAACGTGCTTCGCGACTACCTCACCGACCTGTTCCCGATCCTCGAACTCGGCACGAGTGCCAAAATGCTCTCGGTCGTTCCGCTGATCGCAGGCGGCGGACTGTTCGAGACCGGCGCAGGCGGGTCCGCGCCCAAGCATGTGCAGCAGTTGCTGGCCGAGAATCATCTGCGTTGGGACAGCCTCGGCGAGTTCCTTGCGCTGGCCTCGAGCTTCGAGCACCTCGGCGAATCGACGGGCAACGCGCGTGCGAAGATTCTGGCCGAGACGCTTGATCGCGCAACGGGCAGTTTTCTCGACGCCGACAAGTCGCCTGGTCGCAAGGCGGGGCAGCTCGACAACCGCGGCAGCCACTTCTACCTCGCGCTGTACTGGGCGCAAGAACTGGCGGCACAGCGCGACGACACCGACCTTGCCGCGATCTTCGCGCCGATTGCTGAACGACTCGCGAGTTCCGAAAAGCAGATCGTCGACGAGTTGAACGGTGTGCAGGGTTCGCCGGTGGACGTCGGCGGCTACTACCGCCCAGACGATCAGAAGGCATCGACGGTCATGCGGCCGTCGTCGACGCTCAACGAAGCGCTCGCCCTGCTCGGTTAGGCGCGCGCATCCTGGCAAGGTGCCGACCTGCCAGGTCGGCACCTTCACGCGTCCGCGCTGCAGCCACCGGTAGTCTCGGAGACGACCGAGGCAGTGGAAGGGGAGGCGCCGATGCGGGCAGGAACGAATCTCCCTGCCGTCGGTGGCTATAACCAGACGGTGATTCTGGATGCTGTGCGCCGTGCAACACATGGCATCAGCCGTGTCGAGGTGGCTGAGCGCACCGGCTTGTCCGCGCAGACGATCTCCAACGTGTGCAGACGACTGCTCGACGCCGGGCTGATCCGCGAGGCCGGCACCCAGGCATCCGGAGTCGGCAAGCCGCGCACGATCATGCAACTGCAAGCGGATGGCCGCTTCGCGATCGGCGTGCACCTCGACCCGTCGGTGATCACCGTCGTTGTGCTGAATCTTGCCGGCGACGTTGTGGCGCACAGAACGATACCGACGCGCGAGCATGTTCCGTCATCCGAAACCATCGAGAACATCGTGCGGGCGGTGCGCGAGGTCTCGCAGGCCGCAAGCGCTCCGGCCGAACGCATCATGGGCGCTGGAATCGCCGCGCCTGGACCCGTCGACGTGCGCAGCGGCACGGTGTTGAACCCGCCGCTGCTTGCCGGCTGGCAGAACGTGCCGGTGCGTGACACGCTCGCCGATCGACTCGGCATGCCCGTTCTGCTGGAGAAAGACGTCACAGCCGCCGCCGTCGCAGAACTGTGGATGAACGCCGACCCAGGTCACGCGAACATGATCTTCTTTTACTACGGCACCGGCGTCGGTGCGGGGCTCGTCGTGCAGAACGAGGCGATCCGTGGTTTCAGCAGCAATGCGGGTGATGTCGGCAGCATGATCGTCGGCGGCGGCGGCGGCGGCGGCGGAGCGGGCGGCCGTGACGATCGGCGCTGGCTCTTGGGCGACGCGGTGATGCCGAGGAAGCTCGTGCGTGAGGCAATCGATCGCGGCGTGCTCGACGACCCGGGGATCGAACTCGACACCATTGTGGTGCATGACATGTACGCGCAACTGGCCGGTGCCGCGAATGTCGGAGACCGCGCCGCAATCGAGATTCTCGACAATGTGGCCGCCGACATTGCAACGTCTCTGGTGTCGTTGATCAATGTGCTCGACGTGAACCGGGTTGTATTCGGCGGCCCGTTCTGGGCGCCGGTCGCGGACTTCATGCTCGAACGGGTGCGGATGCTCGTTCGCACGTCCCAGAAACTGATCGCGCCGCATCCGATCGAGTTCCTCACGTCGTCGATCGGCGACGATGTGGCAGCGGTGGGCGCCGCAAGTCTCGTTCTCGATCACGCTTTCTCGCCCAGGCCCGCCGGCCTGCTCATCCAGCACGCGGAATAATCACCCCGCACGAGCGCCAGTGATTTGACGCAGCGATTTAACGCAGCGACTTGACGCGAGGGCTTTGACGACAGAGACTTGACGCGAATAAATACAAATGATTTAGTAATAGCGCGTTCTCCGTCACGATCGTCCGACCGCGAGGAGCGCATGAGGCAAAGGAGCATCATGAAACGGATTCTGTCCGTCGTCGCTGTTGCGGCAGTCGCGGCAGCGGCTTTGACCGGCTGCACGTCAGGTGGCGACTCAGGCGGCAAGGTCATCAAGGTGGCATACCAGAAGTTCGGCACCTTCACCCAGATGGACGCCCAGATGAAGCGGGTGAAGAAGCAGTACGAGTCCGAGTACAAGGGGAGCACGGTCAAGCTGATTCCGATCCAGGCAGCCGAGAACGACTACTACACCAAGCTGTCGCTGATGAACCGTTCGGCGTCCACCGCGCCTGACGTGGCATACGAAGACACGTTCCTGATCAAATCGGATGCCTCGGCAGGCTACCTGGCACCGCTGGACTCGTACGTCGCCAAGTGGAAGGACTGGAGCCAGTTCCCCGACAACGCGAAGCAGGCCGGTCAAGGCGAAGACGGCAAGCTGTACGGCATCTCGATGGGCACAGACACTCGCGCACTCTGGTACAACAAAGACCTGCTCAGCAAGGCGGGAGTGACCGTTCCGTGGCAGCCAAAGACCTGGCAAGACGTGCTCGACGCGGCCAAGAAGGTCAAGGCGGCAGAGCCGGATGTCATCCCGATCAACGTCTACTCAGGAAAGCCGTCAGGTGAAGGTTCGACCATGCAGGGCTTCGAGATGCTGTTGTACGGCACCAAAGACACCCTGTACAACACCGACTCGAAGAAGTGGATCTCAGGGTCGAAGGGCTTTACCGATTCGCTTCAGTTCATCAAAGACGTCTACCAGGGCAAGCTCGGCCCGACACCAGAGCAGGCTCTCGACACGAACGTGGGCAACAACGTGGCTGACACGTGGCTGCCGCAGAGCAAGCTCGCCATCGACCTTGACGGCTCATGGATGAGCGGCAACTGGCTGAAGTCGGGTGCGGCACCGTGGGCCGACTGGAACAAGGTCATGGGCACGGCAGCCATGCCGACCCAGGATGGCGCAAAGCCCGGTTCGACCAGCATGTCAGGCGGCTGGACGCTTGCGATCGGTTCGAAATCCAAGAACAAGGATGCCGCGTGGAACTTCGTCAAGCTCGCGCTCAATAAAGAGAACTCGCTGAACTACGACATCATCGCAAGCCAGATCCCTGTGCGCACGGACGTGGCCAACGATCCGAAGTACACGGACTCGAACCCGACAAACAAATTCTTCTCCGATCTGGTTAAGGTGACGCACTTCCGGCCGGCGACGTCCGACTACCCGAAGGTTTCGAACGCGATCCAGGTGGCGATGGAATCGGTGATGACCGGTCAGCAGTCGCCGGAGGCGGCAGCGAAGGTCTACGACAGTTCGCTGGCGACGGCCGTCGGCGAGAAGAACGTGGCGAAGTAGCTTCTCACGTGACATCGCTGACTCACACGGTCGCGCCAGGCGACCGCGGGCAGGGGAGCACGCCTCCCCGCCCGCGGCGCCGCCGGGCCGGCCGCCGCTCACTCATTCGCTCCATCCCGCTCGTTCCGTCGATGGTGCTCCTCGCCATCTTCCTGCTCGGGCCGGTCATCTCGTCGTTCTACGGCTCGTTCACGAACTCGTCGCTGACCGGCAGCGCGGCGCAGGGTGCCACGTTCATCGGCTTGGACAACTACATCGCGTTGTTCAAGAACCCGGATTTCCTGCAATCGATCTGGCTGACGATCGTCTTCCTGATCGGTTCGGCCATCATCGGCCAGAACGTTCTCGGGCTCGCCCTGGCCATGCTGATGCAGAACGGCAACAAGATCATCCGCAGCGTTGTCGGCACCCTGGTCGTCACGGCCTGGATCATGCCCGAGATCGTTGCCGCATTCTGTCTCTACGCCTTCTTCAATGCTGACGGAACGCTCAACGGCATCCTGAAATCCGTTGGAATCTCCGGACCGAACTGGTTGTATGCGCTGCCGATGGTCGCGGTGATCTTGGCGAACGTCTGGCGCGGTGCTGCGTTCTCGATGCTCATCTACTCTGCGGCACTCGGCGATGTTCCTGACGACGTCAGAGAGTCGGCAGAGATCGACGGGGCCGGCGGATTCAAGCGGCTTCTGTACATCACTCTGCCGATGATCCGTCGTTCGATCAGCACGAACCTGATGCTCACGACGCTGCAAACACTGAGCGTGTTCACGCTCATCTACGTGATGACAGGCGGCGGTCCTGGCACGAAGAGCTCGACGCTGCCGATCCTCGCGTACCAAGAGGCGTTCAAATTCTCGCAACTCGGTCTCGGAACGGCGATCGCGACGATTCTGCTGATCGTGGGCGCCGTGTTCTCGATCGTGTACATTCGCGCGCTTAAGCCAGAGGTGGACTGATGGCCATGACATCCCCGGGCGGCCGCACGATGCGGGGCGTCTCCAACACCGTTCTGATCGTCATCGGCGTGTGCTTTGCGCTGCCCCTGCTGTGGCTGTTGTTCGCGTCGTTCGACCCTCGTGCAACCCTCACCGTCGCGTGGCCGAGCCAGCTCACGCTGCAGAATTTCGCGTCCGTTCTGACGCCGGATCTTGCGTTCATTCCGCTGTGGAACAGCTTGCTGCTGTCAGGCGGATGCGCGATCATCACGGTTGTCGTCGCGATCCTGGCGGCGTATCCGCTATCGAGATACACGATGCGCGTCAACAAGCCGTACATGTACGGTATCCTGTTCGGCACCTGTCTGCCGATCACCGCCATGATGGTGCCGGTCTACAGCCTGTTCGTGTCGTTCAACCTGATCGATTCACTGCCGGGAACGATCGTGTTCATGGCCGCGACGAGTCTGCCGATGGCGATCTGGATGATGAAGAACTTCATGGACTCCGTTCCCATCGTGCTCGAGGAGGCCGCGTGGGCCGACGGCGCATCCATGCTGACGACGCTCACCCGCGTCGTCGTGCCGTTGATGCGCCCGGGAATCGCCGTCGTGTTCATCTTCGTGTTCGTGCAAGCGTGGGGGAACTTCTTCGTTCCGTTCGTGCTGCTGCTGAGCCCAGAGAACCAGCCGGCCGCTGTGAGCATTTTCGCGTTCTTCGGCCAGTACGGCGCGGTCGCGTATGGCAAGCTGGCGGCATATTCGCTTGTCTATTCGGTGCCTGTTCTCGCGCTGTATGTTTTCACCTCGCGAGTCCTCGGCGGCGGATCAGCGCTGGCAGGCGCCGTCAAGGGCTGATCCGCCCCGACGCATCCGGTTTCGACACACATCTGACACATCTGCCGCATCTGACAAATCCAAGGAGTACTTCGTGCACGACAATTCCGAGCTGGTCCGCACCCGAATCGCACGATTTGTCATCGAGCGCATCGCGCCGGCTATCTATCGCGAGCGGATGCCGCTGGCCATTGAGGCATGGGAGGTGCC
>DATMTC010000113.1:0-6655 GCA_035565115.1 Microbacteriaceae bacterium
GGCAGGCGGATGCGGCCAATCGGCCAACTCGAGGCAGTCTCGACTACTCTTGTGCCAGACGTTCGCTGGTTCACGCGACCCCGTTCGCCCGAACCCCGCCACGAAGGCAAGGACTATGACCGCTCGCATTCTGGTTGTCGATGATGACACTGCACTGGCCGAAATGATCGGCATCGTGCTTCGAACCGAAGGGTTCGAACCGCACTTCTGTGCAGACGGCGCGCTCGCCATCGACGCCTTTCACGCTGCAAAGCCCGACCTTGTGTTGCTCGACCTGATGCTTCCTGGGCTCGACGGCATCGAAGTATGCGGCCGCATCCGAGCCGAATCGGGAACACCTGTGATCATGCTCACGGCCAAGTCCGACACGGCCGACGTTGTCAAAGGCCTCGAATCGGGTGCAGATGATTACATCGTCAAACCGTTCAATCCGAAAGAGCTCGTCGCGCGAATCAGAACACGGTTGCGTCCAGCGCCGAGCGAACCTGCGACGGAGCGCATGCAGATCGGCGACCTCGAAGTGGACGTCGCTGCACACGAGGTGCGCAGGGGCGACGCGCGCATCAACCTGACGCCGCTCGAGTTCGATCTTCTGCTCGCCCTCGCATCCAAACCACAACAGGTTTTCACCCGAGAGATGCTGCTGGAGCAGGTGTGGGGATACCACTATAAAGCGGACACTCGCCTGGTGAACGTGCACGTTCAGCGCCTGCGGGCCAAGGTCGAGGATGACCCGGACAATCCGAAGATCGTGACGACCGTGCGCGGGGTCGGATATCGCGCTGGCGCCGTAACCTGAGACATATGACGACGCAGAGTCCGGTCAGCACCGCCGACGGACGGTGGTGGCGGCAGTGGCCGGCCGCGTTGATGCGTTTGTGGCGCCGTTCGCTGCAGTTCCGCATCTCCCTGATCACCGTGTTGCTTGCCGGTGTCGCCATCCTCGTCACAGGACTCGTCGTGTCATACAGCGTCGGCAACGACCTGTACCAGTCGCGCCTCGAGCAGTCGTTCCGCGACACGGCCAGGGCGCGCGCTACCGCCCAGTCGACGCTGGATGCCGCTGACGTCACAGATCCAGCCGCGGTGCAGGACCTGCTGGTTTCGGCGCGCAGCAGCATCCAGACCGCTACCTCGACCAGGCTCGTCGCCGCCTTCCGCGCCCCCGGTCAGCCCAACGATCCGTTCGCCCCGACGGACTTCGCGTCGACCGGCCTGCCGTCGAGCGTCATCACGAGCAGCCTGCGCACTCAGGTGCAGAAGGCCGACAACGTGCTGTACGCGCAGTCCGTCGCGTTGCCCGCCGACGACGGAAACACGCTGCCTGGCATCGTGGTCGGCACCGAGATCGTGCTGCCGAGCGCTGGCAGATATGAGTTGTACATCGGCTATGACCTGAGTGACTCCGAGCAGACGCTGTTGTTCGTTCAACGCACGCTGCTGCTGGCCGGTCTCGCGTTGATCCTGCTGATCGGCGCCGTCACCTGGGTCGTCGTGCGGTTCGTGGTCGTGCCGATCCGGATGGCAGCGCTCACCAGTCAACGCCTGGCTGGCGGCGACCTCGAAGTGCGCATCCCCGAGCGCGGCGAGGACGTGCTTGCAACGCTCGCCCGGTCGTTCAACGGCATGGCGGACAGCCTGCAAAAACAGATCACACAGTTGGCGACCCTGTCGCAATTGCAGCAGAGATTCGTGTCGGATGTCTCACACGAGTTGCGCACGCCGCTGACCACGATCAGGCTTGCCGGCGACGTCATCTACGACCAACGGGCCGCATTCCCGCCTGCCACCGCGCGAACCGCAGAGTTGCTGCACACGCAGGTGGAACGCTTCGACGTGCTGCTTTCCGACCTGCTCGAGATCAGCAGGTACGACGCTGGCTCGGTGGCGCTGGAACTGGAACCGACGAATCTGGTGCGTCTGGCCGAGGATGCGATCGAGAGCATGAAGGCGCTGGTCGGAGACGATGGGTCGAGTCTGCGGCTTGAAGCGCCAGGCGGTTACTTCACCGTTGAAGTCGACGCCCGTCGCATCCGTCGGATCATCTGGAATCTGCTCGGCAACGCCATCGAACACGGTGAGGGCAGACCCATCGTCGTGTCTGTCGACAGTAACGAGGGTGCTGTGGCCTTGGCGGTGCGCGACTATGGGCTTGGCATGACCGAGCAAGAGGTCTCGCGCGTCTTCGACCGGTTCTGGCGGGCCGATCCATCGCGCCGCCGCACGATCGGCGGCACAGGACTCGGGTTGGCCATCTCGCTCGAAGACGCAACAGTGCATGGCGGCGCGATCGAAGTATGGTCGCAGCCGCAGGCAGGTTCGTGTTTTCGCTTGACACTGCCGCGCAAGCCTGGCGAAGCGGTTGGCGCATCCCCGTTGCCGCTGCCGCCTGCCGATGCCGGGACGATCATCGACGAGGTGAAGCCGTGAGTGTTCGCAAGATTGTCGTTGCCGTGGTTGCCGCCGCAGTCATCGCGCTGGCTGGATGCGCGAGCATACCGCGTTCCGGCCCGGTTCAGGTCGGTGAGAACGTGCGTGGCCAAGACAGCGGGTTCGGTCCCGTCGACTACCTGCCCTCCGGACCGTTGAAGGGGGCAACGCAGAAGGAGATTCTGCGCGGTTTCATCGATGCGGCGGTGAGCCCGCAAAACGGTTACGCAGTCGCTCAAGAATTCCTCACGCCTAAGTTCGCGACCACGTGGAATCCTGACGCATCCGTCACCGTCGACACGAGCACCGACCGAACCCAGACGACGATCGACGAGACGCACGTGATGCTCAGCGTTACGCCGGTCGCATTCGTCGACGCCGACGGAAACTATCGGCGATCCGAGTCTTCTACGCCGCTGAAGCAGCCATACACGTTTGAAAAGGTGAAAGGTCAGTGGCGCATTTCGAAGGCGCCGAACGGTGTGGTCATCGACTCGCCACGATTCACGGATGTCTTCAGCGCGCACGCGCTCTATTTCTTCAGTCCGGACTTCAACTATCTGGTGCCAGATGAACGCTGGTTCCCGTCGCGACCGACATCCATTCAAACGCGGGTGGTGAAGGCATTGCTTGCCGGGCCGGCCAAATGGCTGACCGGCGCCGTCGTATCAGCATTCCCGCAGGGGAGCGCGCTGACCGCCGACTCCGTTCCGGTGAACTCTGGCAACGCGCAGGTGCCATTGAACAACGCTGCAAGCAGCGCGCCTGGGCTGACGCTGCAACGAATGAAACTGCAGTTGACGCAGTCGCTGACGGACGTCACGTCCGTGACGGGGGTGACGATCACGATCGGCGGCGTGGAGCGATCCATCACGGCGCTGGCGGGAAGCGGTCCGATCCAGGATCCGCCGGTCGACCCGAGCCCGTTGGTGATCAAAGACGGCAAGTTCGGTTTTCTGTCCGGCACCTCCGTCGCGAGTGTGTCCGACATCTCAGACAAGGTGCTCGCCCTGGCACCGTCTGCCGTGACGCTGTCGGCGGATCATCAGACGGCGGCCGTGCAATCCGCGCACGGCATTTACGACGTGCGCGCGAGTGTCGATGCTCCCAAACTCGTGGATGCCCGACCCGGCGTCATCGCGCCGTCGCTCGACAACGACGGATTCGTCTGGAGCGTTCCTGCTGCATCGCCGAAAGCCATCCAGGCGACAGGAGCAGACGGCGCACCGGTAGCCATCGCCGCTGCGTGGCCGGACGCGACATCGATTCAGTCCATCGCCGTCTCGCGCGACGGCACCAGGATCGCCGCACTTGTGCAGGCAGACGGCCAAACACACGTGATGGCGGCAGGAATCGTGCGATCCTCGAGCGGAGCGCCAGACCATCTCGGTGAACCGGTCGATTTCGGTGTTGTGCAAGGAACGGACGTGCGCTCGTTGACCTGGCTGGACGAACTGTCTGTCGCAGCGCTTGCGACGGATGCGCAGGGCGAGGTCGCGATCGAAACCCAGGTGCTCGGCGGTGAACTGTCGCACGGGACGGGGCCGGAATCCGGTCGCGTGATCGCCGGCGGAAGCGGTGCGGCCCCGTTGTATTGGGTGCTCACCTCCGATCAGTCATTGCAGGCACCGCGCGGCACAGGATGGCAACAGAAGGCCGAGTCGGTGGCTCTGCTCGGCACGCAACTAGGACGTCCGTGATGGCAGGCGTTCCGCACGGTGCTTCTGCTCCGTAAGATGTGCTTGACCGGCGGCGGTCTGTGGAGAGCGCGGTTGTCCACAGAAGCGTGACTCTGGCTCATTCGGCGCCGGGTGGCGGCCGAGAATGGACGTCATGGATGGCGCCCTTCGACCGAACGAGCACCGTGCCGCGCTCACCTGGATGCGTGCCGCCGTGCTTGATGCAGCGGCTGTGCTTGCCCCGACGGACTGCAGCGGATGCGGTGCGGCAGATCGTGCGTTGTGCTCGTCATGCGTTGTCGCCCTTCGCGCGGATGTCGCACTCGTGGATGTTGGAGGCTCCGGGTCAGCAGGCGGGCCGTTAGATGTGTTCTGCGCGGTGCGTTATGCGGGGGTCGCCAGACACGTGCTGCTTGCCATGAAAGAGACCGGGCGAACGGATGCTGCCCCGACGCTGGCACGCGCCTTGAGCCAGGCGCTCGGCGCCGCGCTGACGACACTGATGGCGCGCGGTGAACTCGGCGACGACATCCGTGGCTCACCTGGCGTGGAGATCGCGACGATTCCATCAACCAGGTCGGCGTACCGCACACGTGGATATCATCCGACCGCGCTTGTGCTTGCGCACGCTGGCGTGCGTCCTTCAGGGGCATTGCGCGCGGCACGTCAGACGGCCGATCAAGCCAGCTTGGGTTCTGCCGAACGAACGGCCAACCGTGAGGGATCGCTCACGGCGGTGCGCCGTCTTGACGGGCGTTGTTTCATTGTGGTCGATGACATCGTGACGACCGGTGCCACGCTGCGCGAGGCTCGACGGGCGATCACGGCGGCGGGAGGCCGTGTGCTTTGCGCTGTCGCGCTAGCCAACACGGCGCTACTGAGAGCCGGTCGCTGAGCGTGACCTGAGCACGCGAGGTTGCGTGGTGACTTATCCGAGCGACGGCACTACGGTAGGGGAAAAGGCGTGGATGAATCGCCCTGATCGCACGGCGACTTGCACGTTTTTGATCTGGGAGGACGTCATGGAAATTAACATCATCGGACGCAACCTGGGGATCACCGATCGCTTTCGCGATTACGCGAACGAGAAGGCCGAAAAGGTCTCTCATCTCGCGGAACGGGCCCTCGCTCTCGAGATCAAGGTGAGCCGTCATAACGAGAAATCGAGCGGCTCGACCGGAAACGATCGTGTGGAGTTGACCCTGATCGGACCGGGTCCGGTGGTGCGTGCTGAAGCAAGCGGCACGGATAAATATGGCGCATTCGATATGGCGATCGGACGGCTGCTTGAACGGGTGCGTCGAGCGAAGGATCGGCGAAAGGTGCATCGAGGTCAACACCGCCCGACCTCGCTGCGCGAAGCATCCACAGGCGGATTCAGCGTCGTTGACATCACGCCGGCACCCGTGGCGGTGCTCGAGCAGGTGAGCACGGGCGCGGTGCCTGTCACCGGAAGCGAGAACGAGGCGAAAGACGAGTCGGATGAGTACTGCCCTGTCGTCATCCGCAAAAAGGTGTTCGCATCTGTGCCGATGACCGTCGACGACGCGCTGTACTACATGGAGCTGGTCGGGCACGACTTCTACCTGTTCATTGACCAGCAAACGAACCGGCCGTCGGTGGTGTATCGCCGCAAAGGTTGGGACTACGGCGTGATCGCCCTCGACGAGAACGCCGACGAGTTACAGGAAGCTGCGACGGCGACGCGCAAGTTCGGCCGCTGACCCTTCGACGGTGGTCGAACCCTTTCCGGTGGTCGAGTAGCGAGCGCCAGCGAGCGTATCGAGACCTGGTGAGCCGCCTCCCGTCCGGAACCACAGGTCGTCTTGCGAAGGTCTCGATACGCAGCTCGCTGCGCTCGCAGCTACTCGACCACCGGAATGGTGAGGCGGCCGTCTCAGGGCATCGCTCGACTACGGCACTCATTTCGGTGGTCGAGTAGCGAGCGCCAGCGAGCGTATCGAGACCCCGCGAGCGACCTTGGGTCCGTACCGCAGACCGAGTTGCGAGGTCTCGATACGCGGCTCGCCGCGCTCGCAGCTACTGGACCACCGGAATGGTGAGGCGGCCGTCTCAGGGCATCGCTCGACTACGGCACCCATTTCGGTGGTCGAGTAGCGACGCGAGGAACGAGCGCCGCGTATCGGGACCTCGTAGGTCGCTTATGGTCCGGAACCACAGGTCGTCTTGCGGAGGTCTCGATACGCGGCTCGCTGCGCTCGCAGCTACTCGACCACCGGAATGGTGAGGCGGCCGTCTCTGGGCATCGCTCGACTACGGCACCCATTTCGGTGGTCGAGTAGCGACGCGAGGAACGAGCGCCGCGTATCGAGACCCCGTGGGCACGGTTGGCGCCGCTCCTGGGTGGGCCCAGCGCGCTCAGCATGTTCAGGCTGCTGCACAGTAACATTGCTATAGTTGCCGGCTGCGGTCGGCAACGAGAAAGACGTCCGACCGGGCGCGCAGCGCTGTCCGGCGTGGCGAACAAATCAGTGGAGTGCATCCGTGGCCTCAGTTCTCGAAAAAGTTCTTCGTGTCGGCGAGGG
>DATMTC010000114.1:0-6257 GCA_035565115.1 Microbacteriaceae bacterium
ACCAGAGTGTCGTGCTGCTCCACCTTGGCAGAGCCTGCAGGAACCGCCAGTGCCGTATACGCGGCCAGCTCTCCGGTCGCGGTGTGCACGGCGACCGTCGTCAGGTATGGCTCTCCGCGGTCTATCATGCGCTGGTCGTCCAGGCGCACCCGATTCGCATCCCAGACCTCCGGTTCGAGCACGATCGTCTCGTGCGGCACATCGTGCACCATGCGCGAGCGCAGGGCCGCGAATCCGTCGACGTACCGATCCGGTGTGCGCCTCCACCAGTGCGCGAGGTGATAGCCCTGAGAATGCGCGAGCGCGTCGGCCATCAGCGGGTCGATGAGCTCAGCGGCGACCGGCAGGTCGAGCTGACTCATCACCTCGACCTGCCCAAGCGTGTAGCCGTTTGCCAGGGCGAAGGTCGTTGCGGGGTCTGTGCGCGGCAGGCCACGCACCCCGGATGCTGCTGGCAGATCCTCGGCGACAGGAACCGCACCTGTGGGCGTCTCGCTGTACATGGACAGGTGTGTGCGCCCGCCCGTCGCTGCAAGCTCCTCGGCTCGGCGCAGAAGGGTACAACCGATCCCGTGTCGTCGCACCGCCGGAACGACCGACACGTCGAGGCCTGCCGTCGTCGCATCCGGATCCAGAGGGAACGACACCGTCACGCGGCCGACAGGCAGACCGTCGAGCCTGGCCAGCACGATGAATGTCTCACGAAAGTCGTCAGACGCGAACGTGGCAAGCTCATCCTCGGGCGTGTAGACGAAATCGCCGTTTCCCCACAGATGCACCGAGACGGTGTTCGCAACGTCGATCGCGTCACGATAGTCGTCGGCGTGCGCGACCTCGGCACGATCGGGGATCTCGACCATTGCAAGCTCGAGCTTCATGACGATCCCTAATCTGACGGCGTGTAGCCGACCAGCCTAGCCGGATGCCCGGCGGCGGAGCCAGAGTCGGGTACCGTATCCCTAGGCAATCGGCGAGCATGGAGGGGGCCAGCTGGTGTATTTGAAGAGCCTGACCCTGAAGGGGTTCAAGTCCTTCGCTCAGCCGACCACATTTGCGTTCGAGACCGGAGTCACCTGTGTTGTCGGTCCGAACGGCTCAGGCAAGTCGAATGTTGTCGATGCACTCGCCTGGGTGATGGGCGAGCAGGGTGTGAAAACCCTGCGTGGCGGCAAGATGGAAGACGTCATCTTCGCCGGAACCTCGACGCGTGGACCGCTCGGACGTGCCGAGGTGACTCTGACCATCGACAACTCGGACGGCGCGCTGCCGATCGAGTACTCAGAGGTCACCATCAGCCGAACGCTGTTCCGCAACGGAGGCAGCGAGTACGCCATCAACGGGCAGAGTTGCCGGTTGCTCGACGTGCAAGAGCTGCTCAGTGATTCTGGCCTCGGCCGTGAGATGCACGTCATCGTTGGTCAGGGCCAGCTGGATGCCGTGCTGCACGCGTCTCCTGAGGACCGCCGCGGATTCATCGAAGAGGCAGCAGGCATCCTGAAGCATCGCCGGCGCAAGGAGAAGACGCTTCGCAAGCTCGAGGCGATGCAGACCAACCTCACGCGCCTGAGCGACCTCGCAGGGGAGATTCGCCGCCAGCTGAAACCGCTCGGCCATCAGGCTGAGATTGCGCGGGAGGCACAGTCGATCGCTGCGATCGTTCGGGATGCGCGTGCCAGGCTGCTCGCAGACGAGGTAGTCACACTTCGGCGCGCGCTCGACAACCACAACAGAACGGAAAGCGAACGCCACTCGGAGCGCATCGTGCTTCAGGAGCAACTCGAGCAGAAGCAACTGCGCATTGCGCGGCTCGAACAGGCGCAGGTCGGCGATGCCGTCGACGTTGCCCGCCGCACGACGTTCGGCCTCGAGTCGGTGCAGGAGCGACTGCGCGGGCTGTACACGCTCGCCAATCAGCGGCTCGCTCTTCTGGGATCGCAGGCGGAATCGAACGAGTCATCGTCGTCGGTGAGCCAGCAGATGGTCGATTCCGCCAGAGCTGAGGCCGCGCAGCTGCGTGAGCGGGTTGAACAGGCGGAAGCAGCGTGGCAGGCAGCACAGCTGGCCACCGGCTCCGCCCGAAGCAGGCTCGACTCGGTTGACGAGGAAATCGCCGCGCAGAGCGCACTGGTCTCCAAGCATGATCTCGAGATCACCAAGCTGAGCGGCCAGGCAGACACGGCTGCGTCGCGCCTTGCCGCAGTGCGCGGCGAGGTTCTGCGTCAGCAGAACGCACTGGATGCCGCAACCGAGCGCCGCGAAAGCGCCAGAGCGCAATTCGCGTTGGCCGAAGCAGAGGCCGCGGTGTCAGACGCGGGCGAGAGCGACCTCGACGAAGCCTACGAGCTCGCGCAAGCCCAGGTGTTCGAGGCCGAAGGCGAGATCGATCGTCTGCGTGAGGAGCTTCACACCCTGGAACGTGAGCGAGACGCCCTTGCCGCTCGCACAAGCGCACTGTCTTCTGCGCTCGACCAGAAGGACGGATCAAGCGCGCTCGTTGCTGCAGCGCTTCCCGGCATCCGCGGGCTCGTCGCCGAGCACGTGCAGGTGCAGCCGGGATTCGAGGCTGCGATCGCTGCGGCGCTCGGCACACTCGCTGACGCCGTGCTTGCCGAGAACCGCGATGCAGGCATCGACGCGCTCGAACGTGCCGAAAATGATCAGATGGGGCGCGTTGAGCTGCTGTTGGCGGCCCCTGAGCTTGTCGAAGGTGGGCTAGTCGAAGGGCAACGTTTCGAACGGTTGCCAGACGGTGCAGTCGCCGCCACCGACGTCGTGAAAGCACCGGACGGCGTGCGCGGGCTGCTGGCGCGCGTGGTGATCGCGGACGATCTCGAGGTTGCGCGCCGCGTGTGGGCGGCAATGGCCAAAAAAGACGCGACCGGCGTGAGCGTGATCACGAAGGCAGGCGATGTGCTCAGCCAGTACGTGTTGCGTGGCGGGTCTGGCGCCAAGCGCAGCAGGCTCGAGCTTGTCGCAGACCGCGACGCGGCATCAGAGCGGCACAGTGAGGTCGTATCGCTGATCGACCGAGCGAAGTTCGCACTGGCCGAGCAGCGCGGCATCCTGCAGGTGGCCAAGGAGCAATCGGCGCGTGCGCTGGCTTCGCTGCGAGAATTCGATGCGCAACTTGCGTCGCAGACCGAGACCTTGAACCGCCTGAAGGTGCAACTGGAAGCATCAGCGGCCGAGTCCGAGCGGCTCAGTTCCGCCCTGGCACTCGCGGGCGAAAGCGTCGCTGAAGCCGAGTCGGCGTCGAACAAGGCGAAGGCAGCGCTTGAGACTGCACAAGCGCGGCCGCGGCCGATTCTGGATGTCAGCGCCCGTGACGCGCTGTTCGGCGAGCTCGAGGCAGCGCGTGAGGCAGAGGTTGAAGCGCGTCTTGCTGTTGAGACCGCCAAGGAGCGTGTTCGAGCAGAGGAGGCACGGGGCGATGCGCTTGCCGCCCAGCTCGAGTCCGAGCGGGCAGCAGCCGAGGCGGCCGCACGACGTGCCGTCATCCGGCGTCGCCAGGTGGATGCTGCCACCGCGGTGATCGAGGCGTTGCCCGCCGTGCTTGATTCGGTCGACAGATCCGTGGCGCAGGCGCGCGTCGAACTCGCCGAGGCCGAGTCGCAGCGTGCCAGCCAGAACGAAGAGCTTGCAGGGTTGCGGCGCGAGGAGAGCAGCCTGCGGGAGCGGCTGCAGGCGATCAGCGAGAACGTGCACGGTCTTGAGCTGCAGATCTATGAAAAGAAGCTGCAGTTGTCGAGTCTGCTCGAGCGGGCAGGAAACGAACTCGGGCTGGTCGAGGATGTGCTCGTTGCCGAGTATGGCCCTGACGTGGAGATTCCGGCGGAGTCGGAAGACGACGAGCCGACCGCGTTCGTGCGCGAGGTGCAGCAGAAACGGTTAGAGCGGGCAGAGCGCAAATTCGCCCAACTCGGTCGCGTCAACCCGCTTGCCCTCGAGGAATTCGCCGCACTCGAGCAGCGGCACAAGTTCTTGACCGAACAGCTGACAGACCTCACAGACACCCGCAAAGACCTGCTGACGATCATCGACGAGATCGACGACAAGATGCAATCGATCTTCTCCAGCGCATTCGAAGACACGCGCGCCGCGTTCGCCGACGTGTTCCCCGTGCTTTTCCCTGGCGGGACAGGTAGCATCCAGCTCACCGACCCTGAGAATCTGCTCACCACGGGCATCGAGGTGTCGGTGAAACCGGCCGGAAAGAAGATCGAACGGCTGTCTCTGTTGTCTGGCGGTGAGCGTTCGCTTGCCGCCGTCGCGCTGCTGATCGCCATCTTCAAGGCGCGGCCGAGCCCGTTCTACATCATGGACGAGGTCGAAGCCGCGCTCGATGACGCGAACCTCGGCCGGCTGCTGACGATCCTCGAAGACTTGCGCGAGACAAGCCAGCTGATCGTCATCACACACCAGAAGCGCACCATGGAGATCGCGGATGCGCTTTATGGTGTGTCGATGCGTCAGGATGGCGTGTCGGCGGTGATCGGCCAGCGTGTTGCCGAACGCGAGAGTGCGTGAGCCGGGCGGTCGCCCATGCGATGAGTGATACCTTTTCGGGCAATTGATGGTGCCGCGGACCTCTCGATTGCCCGGAAAAGTATCTTTGGGTGGACCCTTACGCCGGGGACCCCGCGCCGCATCGCCGCGCCGTGACCCCACCCGAATAGACTTGGCGCATGGCTGAACGAACCCCGTGGTCCCTCTCAGGCGCCCTGCGCGGCATGTTCGCCAAGAAGACCATCGATGACGACACCTGGGACGATCTCGAAACCGCGCTGATCACCGCCGATTTCGGCCCCGATGTCACAGAGGAGGTCGTAGCAGACCTCCGCGCAAAGGTGGATCGTTACCGCACAACAGATCCGGCCGACCTGCAGCGGATGCTCCGCGAGGGAATCGAGGAGCGCCTCTCCAAGCTCGATCCGACTCTGCACCTCACGGAACGCCCCGCGATCGTGCTGGTCGTCGGGGTCAACGGTGTCGGCAAGACCACGACGATCGGAAAGTTCGCGAAATTCCTGCGCAACTTCGATCGGTCAGTCGTCGTCGGCGCAGCTGACACGTTCCGTGCAGCAGCCGTCGAGCAACTCGCAACGTGGGCGGAGCGCGCGGGGGCAGACATCGTTCGCCCGCAGCAGCAGGGCCAGGATCCGGCATCCGTCGCATTTCAGACCGTGGAGCGCGCGAAGCAGAACGGCACGGAGATCGTCATCATCGACACGGCGGGGCGTCTGCAGACCAAGGGCGGTCTCATGGATGAGTTGTCGAAGATCAAGCGTGTTCTTGAAAAGCAAGCGCCCATCTCAGAGGTGCTGCTCGTTCTCGACGCCACAACCGGTCAGAACGGTCTCGCTCAGGCGCAGGCGTTCATTGAGCACGCGGGCGTCACCGGCCTGGTGCTCACCAAGCTCGATGGCTCCGCCAAGGGTGGATTCGTGCTTGCCGTGCAGGAGAAGACCGGATTGCCGATCAAGCTCGTCGGGCAGGGTGAGCGCATCGGAGACCTCACCGGTTTCACCCCGCACGTGTTCGCGCAGCAACTGGTTGGATAACGCGATGTCGATCGAACACGACTTTTTCGGCATCATCGAAGACAACGGCTCTGGCGGCCTGCGCTGGTCAGACACTGTCGAACTTGGCGACCAGAGCGTTGCGGTCGACCTTTCTGCTGACGACGAAACCGCCGTGAACGACGTTGTGCTCGCCTTGGCTGCCGCGATGATTCACGCGCTCGAGGGATTCGACGCGCGCGCTCGCGACGCTCTCATCGCCCAGTTGAGCGAGCGGGAATCGGCCACGACCCAGTACATCGACCAGAATGTCGGTGACATGGGCGAGAGCCTGCTCGATCTGCTCGTGCACAACTCGGGCGACATTGCCATGGATGTGCTGCGGTCGCTGCAACTCGTGCACGTCGCGTTCTACGTTGAACGCGATGACGACGGCGACGCATTCGCCGTGTTCGACTACTCGATCAGCCCAGACGACTCCGAGTATCTGCTCGTGGTGAGCTTCGACATCCAGGGCGACGTCGTCGCGGTCGACATGGAACGCTGACGATCGCACGCTGACGGCGAACGCTCATCGATCGCAGGTTAAGATTGACGAACCATGGCTACTTTCGGCACGCTTTCTGATCGGCTCACCGACACATTCAAAAACCTCCGCACCAAGGGCAAGCTGTCGGCAGCAGATGTCGACGGCACCGTCCGTGAGATCCGCCGCGCCCTGCTCGACGCGGATGTCGC
>DATMTC010000115.1:0-10043 GCA_035565115.1 Microbacteriaceae bacterium
CCGGCGCCGCAGCCGTCGACGACGCAGGGCGCGGACCGCCACGGCGACGACCGGTACGCAGACGACCCGGTGGCAGCGCAAACCTCCGGCTATCCTGAGGAGGAGGGTCCTTCCGACGAGGATGCCTGGCACCTGACCGGCAGGGAGTAGCGAACAGTGACTGGTGACGCCGCCGGCGCGGGTGACACTCCGGTGCGTGCAAGCAACTGGAACGTGCCGAATCTGATCACGATTGTTCGCATCCTGCTTGCGCCCCTGTTCGTGTGGATGCTGCTTGCCGACAACGGCGCGGACGGCGCACTGCGTTGGTGGGCGGCCGTTCTGTTCATTCTGGCGATCGCCACCGACGGCGTCGACGGGGCGATAGCGCGTGGGCGCGGGCTTGTAACCGAGCTCGGCAAGCTGCTCGACCCGATCGCAGACAAGATACTCGTCGGCGGAGCGTTGATCTCGTTGTCGATCCTTGGTGAGTTGCCATGGTGGGTGACGGTCGTCATCCTCGTTAGGGAGGTCGGTATCACCGTCTACCGATTCATCGTGATCAGGGCCGGCGTGATTGCTGCCTCGCGCGGAGGCAAACTCAAGACCATTGTTCAGTCAGTTGCGATCTCCATGGCTCTGCTGCCGTTCTGGGTGCTCTTCGGGCCGAACGAGGTGTGGGTTTACTGGTTCGACGGCATTCTGATGACGCTTGCGGTCATTCTGACCGTGTTCACCGGCCTCGACTACCTCTGGCAAGCCTGGCGCGGTTCGCGAGCACGATCGAAAACCTCCGGATCATGACCGCAGCCGAGCCGGCTCACGGTGATAATCCGGTGGACGGCACCGCGGCACTGATCCGCTGGCTTACGGATCGGAAGCTCACGCTCGCCGTTGCCGAATCTCTCACGGGCGGCGCGCTCACCGCTGAGTTCACCAGGCCGGCGGGCGCATCCGCAGTGGTGCTCGGTGGTGTGGTCGTCTACGCCACCGAACTGAAACATACGAAGATCGGTGTCGACGCCGCTCTCCTTGCCGAACACGGGCCCGTTCATCCGGATGTCGCAGCGCAACTGGCAGACGGTGTCAGAGCCGCGCTGGCGGTTGGCGGAAGGCCAGCCGACGTCGGCGTATCGACAACAGGTGTTGCCGGGCCCGACGCGCAGGGAGGGCGAAGCCCCGGCACGGTGTTCGTCGGTGTCTCGAGCGACGCTGGCACGGTGGTCGCCGAACTCTCGTTGTCAGGTTCGCGTGGGCAGATTCGTGCCGAGACCGTTCTTCGCGCTGTTTCTGCCGTTAGGGAGGCACTCGGATTGGATCGGGCCGATGGGGAATAGCGCGTCTTCGAAGGGTGTTTACACCGGTGTATTCACAAGTAAATTCCAGTCATCGTCGTTAGAGTTCTGGCACAAGATGCGTGTAATGTTGGGCATCCGAAGAACGAAAACCCGATGGGTTGGCAGGATATGAGAGGGAGGCTCCAATGATTCTTGTACGTCAGGAAATCGGCGACGTGCTCAGAGACTTCCGCCTGCAGAAGGGTCGCACCCTGCGCCAGGTCGCAAGCAAGGCCAGCGTGGCTTTGGGCTACTTGAGCGAAGTGGAGCGAGGCCAGAAGGAAGCGTCGAGCGAGATTCTCGCATCGGTGGCTGATGCCCTCGATACGCCGATCTCGGTCATCATGCGCGAGGTGGGGGACCGGCTTGCGGTGCTTGAAGGCATCGAACCGCTCATCCCGGACACGGTGCCAGACGAATTCGTTGCAGAGCTGGACGCGGACCTCGTTGCCCACTGACAGCGATCACGACGTGCGGGCGCTCCGGTTTGACCGGGGCGCTCGTTTTCGTGCTCGGTGCGGATTCGGTGAACGGGGTAGCGCGTGCGACTGAGTGAGTTTCGTCAGGCCGTTGCAGACGAGTTCGGTGATGCGCACGGAAATGTGCTTCTGCACGATCTTGTGCTCGGCGATCTTGGCGGAAAGACGGCAGAGGAAGCGTTGCGCTCCGGTGCGCCGGCCAGGGATGTGTGGTTTGCGCTCTGCGCGGCGGCGGATGTGCCGAAATCGCACTGGTATACGGCAGGCAGGCCCGCGGCGAAGAACGTGGAATAGTCGAGCGACACGCCCAAAACGCTGCTCGAAGATATATTCGGATCTTGATAGTCTGTCTTCACAGACGAAATCGAAGCGAGTTGTCCACAGATTCCCGGGATATCAACCGTGAATGTCACAGGGTCGGCGTACAGTCTCGTTACGTCAGCACTCGTTACACCAGCGAAGCCTGCGAAAGGGAGATCCAATGCCATCACCAGCCGATCGCGAGAAATCACTCGAGACCGCACTCGCCCAGATCGATAGACAGTTCGGCAAGGGCTCGGTCATGCGACTGGGCAGCGATGAGCGTGCCCCGGTCGCGGTCATTCCGACCGGGTCGATCGCCCTCGATGTCGCCCTTGGCATCGGCGGGCTGCCGCGCGGCCGTGTCGTCGAGATCTACGGCCCTGAATCGTCAGGAAAGACGACGCTCACACTGCACGCCATCGCCAATGCACAGGCGGCCGGGGGAATCGCGGCGTTCGTCGACGCGGAGCACGCGCTCGACCCCGAATACGCGAAAAGCCTTGGCGTCGATATCGACGCGCTGCTCGTGTCACAGCCAGACACGGGGGAGCAGGCGTTGGAGATCGCCGACATGCTCGTGCGCAGTGGCTCCATCGATCTGATCGTCATCGACTCCGTCGCAGCACTGGTGCCTCGTGCTGAGATCGAAGGCGAGATGGGCGATTCGCACGTCGGTCTTCAGGCGCGTCTGATGTCGCAAGCGCTGCGCAAGCTTACTGGCGGACTCAGCCAGACCGGCACGACAATGATCTTCATCAACCAGTTGCGCGAGAAGATCGGCGTATTTTTCGGTAGCCCAGAAACCACTGCCGGTGGAAAGGCCCTGAAGTTCTACGCGTCCGTGCGTTTGGACATCCGCCGCATCGAGACGTTGAAAGACGGCACGGAAGCCGTCGGGAACCGCACCCGCGTCAAGGTCGTCAAGAACAAAATGGCTCCGCCGTTCAAGCAGGCAGAGTTCGACATCCTCTACGGAGTGGGAATCTCGCGCGAGGGCAGTCTGATCGATTTCGGTGTCGAACACGGCATCGTGAAGAAGTCAGGCGCCTGGTACACGTACGAGGGTGACCAGCTTGGCCAGGGTAAAGAGAACTCGCGCAACTTCCTCATCTCGAACCCCGAGATCGCGAACGAGATCGAGCAGAAGATCAAGGTGAAGCTCGGCATCGTTGTCGACCCGAACGCGCCTGTCGTCGATGCCGATGGTGCCGCTGCAAGCAATGTCGACTCGCTTGAAGACAAGATCGCGCGGCGCAAGGGCGCCTAGGCGTTCGCGTTCGAAAGGAGGCGATCATGGTCGTCCGATTCACCGACGCGGGCAATGCGGGCGCGGGCGATTCACGTTCGAGGAACGCTGGACTCAGGGGCCGCACGCCTCGCGCCAAAGACAACGAACCGGTGGGCAGCGAGCATCCGGAGACCGATGAACGGCTAGCGCCTGTCACCTACCTGCCGGGCGCGAAGCCGACTGAGAAGGCCGAGCGTGCCCGCGCTCGGGTCGAGCAGGTCGGTCGCACGGCCGACACGGCGGAGGAACGGCGCGGCAAGCGTCCAGGCGCACGTGCGGCGAACGTGTCGTTGCATCAGCTTGCGCGGCGCGGGATGTCCAGGTGGGAGCTGCAGCAGGTGCTGCAGCGACGTGAGGTGGACGAGCGCACCGCCGAGGCAGAGTTGGATCGTTTGGAGCGTGTTGGCCTGCTCGATGATGCCGCGCTTGCGGTGACGCTCGTATATACCCAGCACACGC
Source organism: Microbacteriaceae bacterium (assembly GCA_035565115.1). Lineage (GTDB taxonomy): Bacteria > Actinomycetota > Actinomycetes > Actinomycetales > Microbacteriaceae > Rathayibacter_A. The sequence goes on from DATMTC010000115.1 coordinate 3,846, forward strand.
GCAAGGGCCTCGGTCGCACGGCCATCGCCCACGAATTGCGGCGTCGCCACATCGACCAGGACATCATCGATGACGCCTTGAGCGAGATCGAAGACGGCGATGAACGTGAACGGGCTTTAGAACTCGCGCATAAGCGCGCAGGCCAACTGCGTGGGTTCGACGATGAAACGGCGCGCAGGAGGCTCAGCGGATTTCTTGCACGCAAGGGATACTCGAACGAGATCGTTCGTGAAGCCGTGGATTCCGCGTTGGGCAGCCGCGGCGCCTGACCTGGCAGGAGCTCGTCGCCACAACCACGGCCGGCGCAAACTTCGCCGCCATAACCATCGGCGCCGGAAAACATAGACTAGAGCGATCATGAGTACCATAACGTCCACCAGCCCCGGCCAGGAGCGCACGATCATCCGACCGTCAGACGCCGCCGTCGACGAGAACGGTCGCCCGCGAACATACCAGGTTCGCACGTTCGGGTGTCAGATGAACGTGCACGATTCCGAGCGATTGAGCGGCTCACTGGAAGCGGCTGGATACGTGCCTGCCAATGGCGACGAAGCAGACATCGTCGTGATCAACACGTGCGCGGTCCGTGAGAATGCGGACAACAAGTTGTACGGGAACCTCGGGCACCTTGCTTCGGTGAAGCGACGGCATGCCGGTATGCAGATCGCCGTAGGCGGATGTCTCGCTCAGAAAGACAAGAACGTCATCCTTGACAAGGCCCCGTGGGTCGACGTTGTGTTCGGTACGCACAACATGGGCTCGCTTCCCAGCCTGCTCGAACGTGCTCGCCACAACGATGAGGCGCAGATCGAGATCCTGGACGCCCTCGAGACGTTTCCGTCCACATTGCCGACCAAGCGCGACTCGAGTTACAGCGGCTGGGTTTCCATCTCGGTCGGATGCAACAACACCTGCACGTTCTGCATCGTCCCATCGCTGCGAGGCAAAGAAAAGGACAGGCGCCCAGGAGAGATCCTCTCCGAAATCCACGCGCTCGTTGACGATGGCGTCATCGAGGTGACGCTGCTCGGCCAGAACGTGAACTCGTACGGGGTGGAATTCGGAGACCGGCAGGCATTCGGAAAGCTGTTGCGCGCAGCGGGCACCATCGAGGGTCTGGAACGCATCCGTTTCACCAGCCCTCACCCTGCAGCGTTCACCGACGACGTGATCGATGCGATGGCTGAAACCCCCACCGTGATGCCGCAGCTTCACATGCCTCTGCAGTCAGGGTCAGATCGAATCCTGCGTGCAATGCGTCGGTCATATCGTTCCGAGAAATTCCTCGGAATTCTCGACCGCGTGCGCGCCAAGATCCCGCAGGCGGCGATCAGCACCGACATCATCGTCGGCTTTCCAGGAGAGACAGAAGAAGACTTTCAAGAGACGCTGCGAGTCGTCGAGGCAGCGCGCTTCGCCTCTGCCTTCACGTTCCAGTATTCGATCCGGCCAGGAACACCTGCAGGAACAATGGCCGACCAGGTTCCAAAAGAGGTTGTCCAAGAGCGTTACGAACGGCTGACGGCGCTGCAGGAGCGAATCTCCTGGGAAGAGAACCAGAAGGTGGTCGGGCGCGAGGTCGAGCTGCTTGTGGCCAACGGCGAGGGCAAGAAAGACGAAGCGACGCACAGGATGAGCGGGCGCGCGCCAGACAGCAGGCTTGTGCACTTCGAAGTTCCTTCCGGCTCTCCAATTCCACGGCCGGGCGACACTGTCACGGTGACCGTCACCCAGGCCGCGCCGTTCCACCTGATCGCAGACGCTCCCGACGGTTCCCCGCTGCGCGTTCGCCGCACGGCGGCAGGCGACGCCTGGGACCGCGCGGAAGCCGAGTCTTGCGCGGTGCCAGCACATACAGAACGTGCGGATGGGGCGGCGGGCAAGGTGTCGCTTGGGCTGCCGACACTGCGCAGGCCATAACCTCAGCCGCTCGAGTCCACCGCGGAGGTGACACACGTGCCATCGACCGAACGGGACACCGATCGCGCAACTGCCGATCAGACAGCTGCGGATCAGACAGCTGCGGATCAGACAGATCCGGATGGCAGAGCGCTGCGCGAGCATCCGCTGATCGTGATCGTGGGTGCGACAGGAACCGGCAAATCCGAGCTCGCGCTCGACACTGCCGAACTATTGGGTGCGAACGGCGATCACGCCGAAATCGTCAACGCTGATGCGATGCAGCTGTACCGAGGCATGGACATCGGGACCGCGAAGCTGCCTGCCGACGCGCGTCGCGGCATCCGACACCACATGCTCGATGTGCTGGACGTGCGCGAGGAGGCGAGCGTCGCGTGGTATCAGCCGCGTGCCAGAGCGGTCATCGACGAGATCTGCGCGCGCGATGCCGTGCCGATCCTGGTCGGTGGCTCTGGGTTGTATGTGTCGGCCGTGGTGTTCGACTTCGCTTTCCCGCCGCGCGATCCGCGGGTTCGGTTGCGACTTGAAGAGGAGCTGGCGCAATTGGGATCGCGTGCCATGCACGAGCGCCTGATCCAGCTTTCACCGGCAACGGCCGAACGTGTCGACCCCGCGAACGGCCGACGGGTTGTGCGCGCCCTCGAGGTACTCGAGTTGTCTTCAGAAGGCCACGGCGGCGCGCTGCCCGAAACGCCGCAGCTCTGGCGTCCGGCACGAATCGTTGGTCTGGACGCACCTCGCTCAGAACTGACGGCTCGCCTGGACGCGCGCGCCGAGGCAATGTGGGGCAGGGGACTTTTGGACGAGGTCGCCGGGCTGATCCCAGCAGGCATTGAGCACGGCGTGACGGCCTCGCGCGCTATCGGATACGCCCAAGCCCTTGCACAGCTACGCGGCGACCTGTCGCAGACAGAAGCAATCTCGCAAACTCAGCAACTCACGCGGCGTTACGCGCGCCGCCAGGTGAGCTGGTTCAAGCGCTACCCGCAGTTGACCTGGCTCGACTGGGATGCGGCCGACGCTGCTCGCACTGTTGTGCGGCAGCTGCAGCATCCGGAGCTCTGACCGCAAATCGCTCACGTCCCATGACCGACAGCGCTTGACCCATAGACTTGGACGGTGTCGACAACACTCCACTTCAGCAAAGGCCACGGGACCGGCAACGACTTCGTGCTGTTCATGGATCCTGACGGCGAACGCGATCTGACCCCAGGCCAGATCGCAACGATCTGCGATCGGCATTTCGGTGTCGGTGCAGACGGTGTGATCAGGGCTGTTCGCTCCGCGAAGCTGGACGATGGAGCAGCGGCTCTGGCTGAGGATGCAGACGCAGAGTGGTTCATGGACTATCACAACGCCGATGGTTCGGTCGCCGAGATGTGCGGAAACGGCATCAGGGTCTATGTGCAGTACCTGATCGAGAACGGGCTCGTGACTCTCGCACCTGGCGACACGCTCCCGATTGGCACACGAGCCGGAGTGCGTGATGTTCAGCGCAGCGCGAACGGATTTCACGTCGACCTCGGGCGCTGGGAGCTCGATGGAACCGAACCACTCGTTCGCGCAAAGGAGTTGCCTGTTGCGCGGCCTGGCCTGGGAATCAACATCGGGAATCCGCACGTCGTGGTTGCTCTGGCAGACGAAGACGAACTGTCATCCGCCGACCTGACGTTCGTTCCGCAACTCGACCCGGAGCCGGTTGACGGAGCAAACGTCGAATTCGTGGTGCCGGCCGACCCGCTGGTCAAGGATGGGGTCGGTCACATCACGATGCGCGTGCACGAGCGAGGCGTCGGCGAGACACTATCGTGCGGAACAGGCACGGCAGCCGCCGCGCTCGCAACACGCTACTGGGCGGGAAGCGCAGCACCGAACGAGTGGCGGGTCACTGTTGCAGGCGGCACGGTCGGAGTGCGGATGTTCGCGGCAGAAGATGGCGAGCACGTTGCGCTCTCCGGCCCCGCCGTCTTGGTCTTCGACGGCGAGCTCGTGCTCGGCTGACGTTTCGTGCTCGGCTGACGCTTCTGGGCAGCTGACGTTGTGGTCAGCTGATCGGCCCGGCCTCAGCCTTGTCGCTTGACATGCAAAACGCGGTAGCCCTTGCTCGTCGCCGCCCGGGTTGTCGAGAATTCGCCGCCGAGCGTGGTTTGCAGCCAACGGTGCAGCGAATCCGAGCCGAGGTTGCGTTGAACCACGAGCCAGGCGCTCGAATCATGATCCAGCCGCGGCAACCAGCGCTCAAGCATCTGGTGAAGTTCGCTCTTGCCGACGCGGATCGGGGGATTCGACCAGATCGTGGTGAATTCGATGTCTGCGGGAACATCATCGGGCAGTACGGCGTTCACATTACCGAGCCCGATCGCTGCAGCGTTGCGACGAACAAGGTCGAGGGCGCGCTCGTTGACATCGACAGCCCAGATCGTGGCGTGTGGAGCGGCGAGGGCAAGGCTGAGTGCGATCGGACCCCAACCGCAGCCGAGGTCGAGCAGGTTACCGCCGGGTGGCGGCGGAGGAGTGTTTGACAGAAGAACGCGCGTGCCTGCGTCGACACGTTCCGGACTGAACACGCCATTGGCAGTCGTGAGTTCAAGGCTGCGACCGCCAAGCTCAACAGTGATTGGGCGCAATCGCGGGTCGCTGTCTGGTGCAGAACTGAAGTAGTGATCTCCCGCCGCCATAGAGGAAACGTACCGCAGAACCAAGCAGCTAGGGTTAATCGACAATGAGTGAAAACAACCTGACGGACCAGACGGAGCCGGAGCGCGACAACGATGATGTCGTGGCGCGTGTGCTTGCGCACGCCGATAACCGAGCGTCGGGATATTCGCTATTCACCTCCGCCGCCCAGGCGTTGCAGAGCACGGACGGCTCGCTGGCTGCGCACGATGACGCTGACGGCGACCAGCTGGACCGGGAAGAGCGAGCGGCCTTGCGGCGGGTCGCCGGGCTGTCGACCGAGTTGGAAGACGTCACCGAGGTTGAATACCGGCAGCTGAGGCTGGAGAACGTCATCCTCATCGGTGTGTATTCACAAGGCTCGCAAGCCGAAGCCGAGAACTCGTTGCGTGAGCTTGCCGCGTTGGCAGAGACCGCAGGAGCCGTCGTTCTTGACGGACTGTTGCAGCGTCGGCCGCATCCTGACCCGAGTACCTATCTCGGCAGCGGAAAAGCGCAGGAGTTGCGGGGAATTGTCGCGTCCCTTGGCGCCGACACGGTGGTGGCAGACACCGAACTGGCGCCGAGCCAGCGGCGTGCGCTCGAGGACGTCGTCAAGGTCAAAGTCATCGACAGAACGGCCGTCATCCTCGACATCTTCAGCCAGCATGCGAAGAGCCGAGAGGGCAAGGCTCAGGTCGAACTCGCTCAGCTCGAGTATCTGCTACCCCGCCTGCGCGGCTGGGGTGAGTCCATGAGCAGGCAGGCCGGTGGCCAGGTCGGCGGAGCGGGCGCAGGGATGGGCAGCCGCGGGCCGGGCGAGACGAAGATCGAACTCGATCGCCGCCGCATTCACACTCGAATGGCCAAATTGCGCAAGCAGATCACTGCGATGAAGCCCGCTCGCGAGGCGAAACGGGCCAACCGCAAGCGCAATTCGGTGCCGTCTGTTGCGATCGCCGGATATACGAACGCCGGCAAATCGAGTCTGCTCAACCGGATCACCAAGGCTGGCGTACTCGTCGAGAACGCCTTGTTTGCGACGCTTGATGCGACGGTGCGCAAGTCGGTGACGGCGGATGGCAGGCTGTACACGCTGACGGACACCGTCGGATTCGTGCGCAATTTGCCGCACCAGTTGGTCGAAGCATTCCGTTCGACGCTCGAAGAAGTCGCTGATTCCGACGTGGTCGTCCACGTTGTCGACGCATCGCATCCAGATCCTGCCGGGCAGCTGGCGACGGTGCGTGACGTGATTGGAGAGGTTGGGGCCAGGGGGCTTCCGGAGCTCGTGGTGTTCAATAAGGCCGATCTCATCGACGATGATCACCGGCTGGTGTTGCGCGGGCTTGAGCCGACCGCCATTTTCGCCTCGGCTCGCACGGGTGAGGGAATCGATGAGGTTCTTGGCGCGATAGCGCGACTGATCCCGGATCCTTCGACCGAGATGAACCTGCTGATTCCGTATGACCGCGGGGACCTGATCTCAGCGCTCCACGAACGTGGACGGGTGCTCGACACCGCATATGCCGAAGACGGCACCCGGGTGCGCGCGCTCGTGCTCCCAGAGTACGCAAGCGTCTTCGAGACGTTCGTCGATCCTCTGCCGCTGACCGGAGCGCC
>DATMTC010000116.1:0-3444 GCA_035565115.1 Microbacteriaceae bacterium
GACGCTGATGCCGGCCCGTGCCGCGATGGGCATCCCGTCGAAGTCGATGCGGGCGCCATCGATTGCGGCATCGACTGCTGCACCGCAACTGGCGCCGCTATCGACTGCGTTCTCGTCTGGCCGCCCGCTCACGCTGCCGCCTCGAACCGCTCAGGGGCGAAGGCAGCGATGCTCGGCACAACCGCCTGTGCACCTGCACCTGCACCTGCACCTGCACCTGCACCTGCGCCTGCGCCGTCGCCGACAAGCGCGCGCACCAGCAGCGAACCCGTTCCTGCCGCCAGTCCGATTCCCGCGCCCTCATGCCCGCACGCGTGCCACAGTCCTGGAGCGCGCGGGTCTGGGCCGATCACGGGCAGGTGGTCTGGGCAGTATGGCCGAAAACCGAGGAACGAGCGCATCGCCTTTGCCGGTGCGAGCATCGGGAACAGCCGAACCGCCTGCGCCGCGATCCGGCTGACCGCCTCGAGTGAAAAGCTGCGGTCGAACCCGACGCGCTCACGGCTGGAGCCGATCAACACGGTGCCGCTCTGCGTGCTTTCGACCACGGGCGAGGTCTGCAGGGCGGCATCCGAACTCGCGACGTTGTCGACATACTCTGCCGCATACACCTTGTGATGCACCCGCTGCAGCATCGGCTGGGTCACGAGCACGAATCCGCGCCTGGGCAGCACGGGCACATGCACTCCGGCGAGCTTTGCGATCTCGCCCGCCCAGGTTCCTGCCGCGTTGATCACTTCGCCGGCCTGGTATGTCCCACGCGTCGTGTGCACGCCGACGATGGCGCCGCCGCTTCGCTGGAATCCGGTCACGCGCGTCCCCGTCTGCACCTGTGCACCCGCGAGCCTGGCCAGCCTGAGCAGATGCGCGACGACGAGCATCGGCTGCACCTGAGCATCTTGCGGGTAATAGGCGCCTGCGGTCAGATCGGGCGCGAGGTGCGGCTCGTATTCTGGCAAGTCGGCTGCAGTCACGTCAACGACGTCGATGCCGGATGCGCGCTGCCGTTCGGCCAGTAGCGCGAGCGAGCGTGCCGAGTCCTCCGATGCGGCAACCACCAGCCCGCCCTTCGACTCGAACTCCCACAGCGGCGCGTGCTCGGCGAGCTCACCACGCCACACCGACTGCGAATACAGGGCAAGGTCGAGTTCGGGCCCCGCCTCCTTGTCAGAGACGAGAATGTTGCCCTCGCCGCCGCTGGAGGTTCCAGCCGCAATGGCGTCGCGTTCGAGCACGGTGACGCGCAGACCCGCCGTTGCGGCGAAGTATGCGCAGGCCGCCCCGATCACGCCAGCGCCGATCACCACGACATCCGCGGCCTTCGAGCTGCCCATTTCAGTAGTATGTCACATTACACTCGGCGTCCCTGCACGCCGAGTGAATCACCCGAGAGCCTCACGGCTTCGTGGTGGGGGACGGATGCAACGCCCACTCACCCCTGACGTGCTCGATGTGCTGACGCATCAACGCCTCGGCACCCGCCTCGTCTCGCGCCTCGATCAGATCGACGAGGGTGAGGTGCTCGAGCGACGAGTCGCGCAGTGCACCGCGCTCGACGAGCGGGGCCAGCCCAAGGAGTCTCGTGTGCGAACGCAGTTCAGAGATCATCTCGACCAGCCGGCGATTCCCGCTGTATTCCAGAATGCGAATATGAAACAGCCGGTCGGCCTCCGTGTACGAAATCAGGTCGCCGTTGTCTGCCCCGTCGACGATGTCCTGCGCCATCCGTCGCAGCTCAGGCAGGTCTTCTGTTGGGATGCGCGGCACGACGGCACGCACCGTCGGCGGCTCGATCAGCAGTCGCAGTTGCGTGATGTCGTCGAGGTCGGCGTCTGAGACCTCGGTGACCCGAAACCCCTTGTTCGGCAGCGACGTGACCAGCCCCTCTTTGACCAGGTCGAGCATCGCCTCGCGCACCGGCGTCGCAGAAACGCCGAATCGCGCGCCGAGGCTCGGCGCCGAATAAACGGCTCCTGGCTCCATCTCGCCCGAGATGATTGCGGCTCGCAACGCACGCATCACCGTTTCGCGCAGGCTCAGATTCTTCGTCAGCGTCGTCAGACTGGATTCCGTGTGCGGCATCGCAGGCATCTCCAGAGGACGGGGACCGTTCGATTCGGCCCAGCAAATACGAAGGGGGTAACGCAGTAGTGCCAAGTAATATTGTACTGATCGGCGGCGCCGCATGACGGCCGCGAACCATTGTGCGGCTGGGCCATGATGTCCGCTGGGTCATTGTGTCAGCCGGGTCATGATGTCCGCTGGGTCATGATGTCCGCTGGGTCATGATGTCCGCTGACTGCCGAGTCGCTCGTATGCCCTGCCGGCAATCACCAGGTCTTCCCACGACATCCCAACACCGGTGAACAGCGCGGGAGAGTCTTGGCGTCTCTGCACCGAACCTGCGACAAGTTCGGCGAGGTTGGCTGGCGGATGCTGTTCCCACTCTTCGGCGGAACGTGCCGGGATCAGGTCTCCGCCCTCACGCAGAGCGGATGCTCGCCCTTCGACCACGACGTCGGCTCGCCTGGCAAGTGCTGGGTCGATCTCGCGCGCATCCAGCCCATGCGAGCCGATCGCTGCGACAACAGCAGACGATTTCACCCTCGACCCGTCGAAGACCGCCGTCCGCGACGACGTGGCGCAGACGATCACGTCGGCATCGCCCAGATCGGCCGGGCTCCCGACTCTCGCCGACAGACCGACCTTGCCGTCAGCGCGGGACGCGGCAGACCCGCCGGCGGCGACCACTGCTGCCAACTGGGCTGCGGCATCCGGCCTGCGCCCGATCACGATCACCTCGCCGACGTCGAGCACCTCGGTTGCTGCACGGATATGGGCCAACGCCTGCAGGCTTGTGCCGAACACGAGCATCCGATCCACGCGCAGGTCACCTCGGCCGGCGAGCAGCAGGTGCTTGATCGCGGTGACGGTCACAGCAGGGGTGCGAATGAGGGTGAGTTCAGCGCCGTCCATCACCGCCAACGGCGCCAGTGTTTCTGCATGCAGCAGCACGTATATGCCCTGAATTTTCGGCAGGCCGCGAGCGGGGTTACCTGGAGCCACGGTGGCGACCTTCACACCGGCGAACCTGGCGCCGTGCGATGGCATCAGGAGTATCTCGCCAGCGGGAACTGCGGTCGGCACCCGAGCGGCGTCGCGCTCAGGATCGAGCCCGCCTGCCAGAGTGCTCTCGATCGCGTCGACGGCAACGGCCGGCGGCAGAAGTGTTCGCAGCGTCTCGGCGTCGAGCATGTCGAGTCCTGAGCGTTCAGCCGTCACGCTGTGCCCATTTCGATCGATGCGCTTGCGGTGTCTGCGCGCACCGTAACCGTGTGCTCCGGCGACAGTGCCGCGAGGTCGGACAGCGCCGCGAGGTCGCCGGAGTCGATCAACACGATCGGCATCGCGATGTCGTAGAGCTCGAATGCCGCGAGCGCGCCG
>DATMTC010000117.1:0-2466 GCA_035565115.1 Microbacteriaceae bacterium
CTCGACCCGATCCAGACGGCAATAACCGCGAGCACGATATACAGGACCGGGCCGCGGTAGATCTTCTTGAAGTTCATGGTGCTGTAAGGGTATCGCGACCGCACTGGATGCTTGCTGCGTGTTCGCCCAAGGATGAATGCACGGTCAACGCGTAGCCAGCGCCGCAATCCCGTCGATGATGCGGTCGAGGCCAAACGTGAGATCCCGCGCACTCTCCTCGTCAAGTGCCTCGAGCGAGAGCACGCGTGCAAGCATCGGATACCGGTCGCCCGCGAACAATGATGCAAGCCAGGGTGGCGTCACATTCTGCGATCCTTCGTGCGACCCGGTTTCCGCGTCGACGGCTCGCGTCAAAGAGGCAACGCTGCGCGCGTGACCGTCGATCAGCAGTGCCGCTTCGAGCATCTGCCGCATGCTCAGGCCGGTGGGCTGCAGCGACTGCAGGATGTATTCGAGCCAGAGCGCACGATTCGGGGTCGCGATGAAGCCGGCGACGGGAGCATCCACCAGCCACGGATGCCTGGCGTATCGCGCCGAGATTGCCATGGCCCAACTCGTGACACGTTCGCGCCACGCATCCGTTTTCAGGATCTGCGATGGTGGCGCACCGAGAGCAGTGTCGACCATGAGGATGACGAGATCGTCGCGGGAGTCGACGTGACGATATGCCGCCATGGTTCCGGCACCCAGCCGCCCGGCGAGCTTGCGGATCGACAGTGCGGCAAGGCCTTCGTCGTCGGCCAGCTCGATCGCTGCGGCGACGATCTTCTCGGCGTTCAGGCTGGCGTCGTCGCGACCGCTTGCATCGGCACGCAGGGGGTCGGCGAGCGTCCAGGCTGTCGTCACCCAGCGCGGCGGAGTCGCCGGCGGAGTCATGGACTGGGTCGTGGACTGGGTCGTGGACTGGGTCGGCGCAGCGGCCGGTCGAGTTGTCCCCGCATCGTCGATCGTTGGCATCAGCACGCCCCCTTGACATCGAATCTAACATCCGCGTACGGTGTACGCAACACCGTGCGTACGCTGTACGCATCCACTTCGAGCGAAAGAAGCACGCAGTTGAGCAAACGCGTTATCGCGACGATCATCCTGATGGTCGCCATGTTCATGGATTTGATGGACTCCACCATCACCAACGTCGCACTGCCATCGATCGGCGCAGACCTTCACGCGAATCCGGCGCAACTGGAATGGACGCTGGCCGGTTACGTCATCGCGTTCGCCACGCTGCTGATCACGGGTGGACGCCTGGGGGATGTGGCAGGACGACGCCGAGTGTTCGTCATCGGGGTCGCGGGCTTCACGCTTGCGTCTCTGCTCGCCTCGCTCGCGCAGTCCGGCGACGTGCTCGTCGCCACCCGCATCGTGCAGGGCGCGTTCGCAGGCGTCATGGTGCCGCAGGTGATCTCCAGCATCCAGGTCATGTTCTCGCCCGAGGAGCGCGGCCCGATTCTCGGCATAGCAGGTGCGCTCAGCGCGCTCGGAGCCGTCGCTGGGCTGCTGTTCGGCGGATGGCTGGTGACCGCGAATGTGTTCGAAACGGGCTGGCGGAGCATCTTCCTGGTCAACATACCGATTGGAATCGTCTTGATCATCGTGGCGCTCGCCGTGGTGCCTGACAGCAGGTCGGAGCACGCGCTGAAGCTCGACATCGCGGGCGTTGTGCTTGGGGCGCTTGCCGTCTTCCTGGTGGTTTTCCCCCTGACCGACGGGCGTCAGGCGGGATGGGCCTGGTGGATCTGGGCCATGCTCATCGCCGCACCGTTCGCGATTGCGGTCTTCATCGTGCACCAGAAACGACGGTTGGCACGCGACGGCTCAGCGCTGCTTCCGATGCCGTTGTTTCGCAACCATGGATTCAGCTCAGGGCTCGTCGTTCAGGTGCTCTCCTCGGTCGGCAACGGCGGATACGCGCTGATCCTGCTGTTCTACCTGCAGCAGGCGCTCGGCTTCACCGCGCTGTCCGCCGGAGTCACGATCCTTCCGATCGCGATCGGCTCCATGGTTGCAACCGGCATCGCGGTTCCGCTTGCCCGCAGATTCGGAAAGAGTCTGGTGCTCGTCGGCGGCCTCGTGCAGGCCGGAGCCTTCGGCTGGGCTGTGCTGGTCATCGGTTCGCGTGGAGCGTCGCTGACCGGATGGGACCTCGCGATCCCGCTCGGCCTCGCCGGGGTCGGCATGATGCTGTTGGTCATGCCGCTGATGGGTTTGACGCTCGCCACGGTTCCGACGACGGAGGCCGGGGCAGCATCCGGAACGCTCACCACCTTCGGTCAGACCGGCATGGTGTTGGGCGTCGCTATCGCGGGCGCCGTGTATTTCGGCATGGTCGGGATGCATCCGACTGTCGCGTCTGCGCGGGATGCCGTGACCGCAGGACTGTGGGTGCCGATCAGCGCGTATCTGCTCGCCGGCGCTGCGGCGCTCGCGTTGCCGCGGATGCTGCCGCAGCGCGCATCCGCTCCGGAG
>DATMTC010000118.1:0-11835 GCA_035565115.1 Microbacteriaceae bacterium
GTGGTCTTCCTGAAAGACGTGGTCAAGACCGGGCTCGCGCCGCGATTCGCCGAGCTGCGCAGCATGGGCATCCGCACCGTGATGGTCACAGGAGATAATCCACTCACGGCTACGGCAATCGCGGCAGAGGCCGGGGTTGACGATTTTCTCGCTGAGGCGACCCCGGAAGACAAACTCGCCTTGATTCGCCGTGAACAGCGCGACGGCAACCTTGTCGCGATGACCGGTGACGGCACGAACGATGCGCCGGCTCTTGCCCAGGCAGACGTCGGCGTCGCAATGAACACGGGCACCTCCGCGGCCAAAGAGGCGGGAAACATGGTCGACCTCGATTCCGACCCGACCAAGCTCATCGACATCGTGCGCATCGGAAAGCAACTGCTGATCACCCGCGGCTCACTCACCACGTTCTCCATCGCGAACGACGTTGCCAAGTACTTCGCAATCATTCCAGCAATGTTCGTCGGCACATTCCCCGGATTGCAGGCCATCAACATCATGCAACTGCACTCGCCGGCTTCGGCCATTCTGTCCGCTGTCATCTTCAACGCGATCATTATCGTCGCGCTGATCCCGCTCGCGCTGCGCGGTGTTCGCTATCGCCCGGTCGGTGCATCCGCGCTTCTGAGCCGGAACCTGCTTGTCTACGGTGTCGGTGGAATCGTCGCCCCATTCATCGGAATCAAGCTGATCGACCTTCTGGTCGGCCTGATCCCCGGATTCTGAACGCCACGGATCTGAACCCCACGGATCTGAACCCCATAGAAAGGACCACACGTGAACGCATCAGTTCGCGGCTCCGCCCGCCATTACCTGGTTGCCCTGCGTGCACTGTTCATCCTCACCGTTGCGCTCGGCATCGCGTATCCGTTTGGGATCACGGCGATCGCCCAGGCTGCAATGCCAGCTCAAGCGAACGGATCGTTGACCTCGCTGCACGGCAAGGTTGTCGGATCAGCACTCATCGGCCAGTCGTTCAGCCGGGCCGATGGCACGGCCATACCTGGCTGGTTCCAGCCGCGGCCGTCGGCAGCCGGCGACGGGTACGACGCGCTTGCCTCGGGCGGCAGCAACCTCGCCGGCAGCAACCCCGAACTGCGCGCAGCGGAGAACCGCCGCGCGGCGGCGATCGAAAAGGCAGGTGGAGTGTTCCGCGAGCAGATCCCTGCCGACGCTCTGACGGCATCCGCTTCGGGACTCGACCCGCACATCAGCCCGGCATACGCACTGCTGCAGGTGCACGGGGTCGCTGTTGCCCGCGGCATGAACGAAGCGCAGGTGAGACGCCTGGTCACGGCTAAGATTCAGGGACGAGATCTCGGTTATCTCGGAGAACCGACGGTGAATGTGCTCGAGTTGAACATCGCTTTGGCCAGGCTGGACCCTGCCGGGAACAAGTAGGACGTGAATCATGCCTCGAGGACGACTCCGTGTGTTGCTCGGCGCAGCCCCCGGCGTTGGCAAGACATACACGATGCTCGAGGAGGGGCGCAGGTTGCGCTCGGCCGGCAAGGATGTGGTCGTTGCGGTCGTCGATACCCACGAGCGCGCTGCGACTGCTGCCATGGTGGTCGGGCTGGAGGTCGTTCCGCGCGCGACCGTGCATCATCGCGGCGTCACGCTGAGCGAGCTCGACCTTGAGGCTGTTCTGAGTAGACGGCCCGATATCGCCCTCGTCGACGAACTCGCACACACCAACGCCCCTGGCTTTACGCACACGAAACGCTGGCAAGACGTCGAAGCGCTGCTCGACGCCGGTATCGACGTGATCTCGACCGTGAACATCCAGCACATCGAGTCGCTCAACGACGTCGTGGAACAGATCACCGGAATCGCGCAGCGCGAAACCATTCCGGATGCACTGCTGCGTGGTGCCGACCAGATCGAAGTCGTCGACCTCGCACCCCAGGCGCTGCGCGACAGACTCGCGGATGGGCTTGTCTACCCTGCCGCACGCATCGACGCCGCACTGTCGAACTATTTTCGGCTCGGAAACCTCACAGCGCTGCGTGAGCTCGCCCTGCTGTGGCTGGCAGACGAGGTCGACAGCTCTCTTCAGAGTTACCGGAAAGAACACGGGATCGCCGACAAGTGGGAAACCCGAGAACGCGTGGTCGTCGCGCTCACAGGCGGCGTGGAGGGCGAGACACTGATTCGGCGCGGCATGCGTATTGCAACGCGTTCTGCCGGCGGAGATCTGCTCGCCGTTCACGTGACAAGCAACGATGGCCTGCGTGAATCGAATCCGGGCGCGCTTTCCGCGCAGCGCACCCTCGTCGAACAGTTCGGCGGCACGTATCATCAAGTCGTTGGCAACGACGTTCCGCGGGCGCTCGTGGAGTTCGCCAGGGCGAGCAACGCCACCCAGTTGGTGATCGGAGTCTCTCGCCGCAGTCGGCTTGCTGCGCTGCTGACCGGTCCAGGCATCGGCTCAACGGTCATCAGGGAGTCAGGCGACATCGATGTTCACATCGTGTCGCATGCAGCCGCCGGCGGGCGGATGCGACTGCCGCACCTGGGTGGGGGGCTGTCCGTACGCAGGCGCGTGCTCGGCTTCGTGCTCGCACTTGCCGGAGGCCCTCTGTTGACCTGGATGCTGACCGGCTCACGTTCGAACGACTCGATCACCAGCGACGTGCTCAGCTACCAACTGCTCGTCGTGCTCGTCGCACTCGTCGGCGGAATCTGGCCCGCGTTGTTCGCTGCAGCGTTGTCAGGCATCACCCTCGACTACTTCTTCGTTGCGCCCTTGCATACGATCACCATCGCAAAACCGCTGCACCTGCTCGCACTCGGACTCTTCATCGTGATCGCCGCGCTGGTCAGCTTCGTCGTCGATATCGCTGCGCGGCGCACCCGGTCAGCGCTCCGCGCGGCATCCGAGTCGGAACTGCTCGCAACGATCGCAGGCGGCGTCATCCACGGTGACGATGCGATGCAGGCCCTTGTATCCCGAACGAGAGAATCGTTCGGTCTCACGGGCGTGCGACTGCTTGCCGGCGATCAGGTGCTGACGACTGACGGCGAGCCGGCAGATCATGAGCACACCACGGTGCTTCCGGTCGGCACCCGCGCGATGCTCGAGTTGTCTGGCCGGGATTTGGCTGCGGCCGACCGGCGGCTGCTCGCCGTGATCATCGCTCAACTGGATGCGGCGCTCGAACACCGCGACCTGAGTGCGACCGCCGTGCAATTCGGGCCGCTCGTCGACGCCGATCGGGTGCGAAGCGCCATCCTCGCGGCGCTCGGGCACGACCTGCGCCGTCCGCTCGCCGCTGCAACGGCAGCGGTGACAAGCCTGCAGTCGACGGACGTCAGCTGGTCGGACGATGACAGAGCCGAACTGCTCGACGCGGCTCAGATCAGCCTGCAGAACCTGGCAACTCTGGTGACGAACCTGCTGGACGTGAGCCGGGTTCAGGCCGGAGTGCTCGCGGTGTCTCTGGCCTCCGTCGACGTCGACGATGTGTTGCCTGCCGCCTTGGATGAACTCGGCCTCGCCCCAGGCGACGTCGAATTGGATATCCCCCCAGGCCTTCGACCCGTCTCGGCCGACGCCGTTCTCTTGCAGCGTGTCATCGTAAACCTGCTTGGAAACGCGCTGCGTTACAGCCCGGAAGGCAGGCCTCCCCTGGTGAAGGGCAGCGAGTTCGGCCACGTGGTCGAACTGAGGATTGTCGACGCAGGGCCGGGCGTGCCCGCCGAACACCGCGACGATATCTTCGTTCCATTCCAGCGGCTGGGCGACACAGACAACGAGTCAGGGATCGGATTGGGACTGGCCCTGTCGAAGGGATTCGTCGAAGGAATGAACGGTAGCCTGTTCGCTGAAGACACACCGGGCGGGGGGTTGACCATGGTTGTCTCCCTGCCTATTGCCGAGGAGCAGCCATGAAGATCTTGGTCGCAGACGACGATCAGCAGATCGTCCGGGCGTTGACCGTCATGTTGCGCGCTCGGGGATACGAAACGCTCATCGCACGCAACGGAGCTGATGCGCTCGACCAGGCCGGAGCGCAACATCCCGACCTGGTCATACTCGATCTCGGCATGCCGCTGCTCAACGGTATCGAGGTGATCGAGGGTATTCGCGGGTGGAGCTCCGTGCCTATTCTCGTGATCTCGGGCAGAACTGACTCCGCAGACAAGGTTGATGCGTTGGATGCCGGGGCAGACGACTACGTCACGAAGCCGTTCTCAGCCGACGAACTGCTCGCACGCATCCGTGCATTGACCAGGCGCAACCCGAACAGCACCGATGAGCCCATCGTGCGCTTCGGAGACATCACGGTCGATCTCGCGGCGAAATTAGTGACGAGACGCAGTGACGCTGGAACCGCGACTGTGCGGCTGACGCCGACGGAGTGGCGCATGCTCGACGTGCTTGTGCGCAACCCGAGTCGGCTGGTCACGCGACAGATGTTGTTGACCGAAGTGTGGGGGCCGCAGTACACCGCAGACACCGGCTACCTCAGGCTCTACATGGCTCAACTGCGCAAGAAGCTTGAGCGCCTGCCATCGCGCCCACAGCATTTTCTGACCGAACCGGGTATGGGATACCGTTTCGTGCCAGACCCGCCCACGTAAGAGGTGAGGGAATGGGCCGGCTGCTACGCCGGGTTCTGTCCGGGTGGCCGAAGCCACCGTGGACGGCCATCTATCTCGGGACTACGTTGCCGCAGCCCTCTAGCGGTCTACCCGGAAACGAGACGAGCAGCCTCATTGTTTCCTGTCTGACCTTGCTCCGGACGAGGTTTACCGAGCCGACCGGGTCACCCCGGCCGCTGGTGGTCTCTTACACCACCGTTTCACCCTTACCGCCGGTTGCCCGGTGGCGGTCTGCTTTCTGTGGCACTGTCTCGCGGGTTACCCCGGGTGGGTGTTACCCACCATCCTGCTCTGTGGAGCCCGGACGTTCCTCGGCACCCTGCCGCCACGGGCGACGCGGATGACGCGACCGTCTTGCCGACCCATTCCACGGCCAGCCTACCGTTTACAGCCCAGACATCTCTTACAGCCCGGACTCTTCGTTCCGCACGAGAATCGCACCACTGTCTGGGCACAGCACGACATCGTCCGGTGCTGACGCGCGGATGCCCTGGAGGTCCGATTCGGTGAGCTTGACGTTGCTTCCCATCGAAACGCCACGCACGAGCAGTGCAGCGCCAACTCCATACCGAGCGCGCTGTTTCTCGTAGAGCGCGAGAAGGTCTTCGGAAATCGTTGCCGCGATCGCCGTCCGGTCTGCGGATGCTGCAGCGCGCTGCTTCTGGATCACTGCCTGCTCCTCCCCCTTCGCGGCCTCGAGCTCGGCGACTTTCCCGGCGAGATCGTCCCGCTCCCGCGTGATGTCGGCAAGCTCAGCCTCAATCCCTTCGATGCGTTCCATGACCGCCAGTTCGATGTCTTCGAGGTCGCTGCGGCGCTTCTTCAACGCGTCGACCTCGGCTTCAAGCGCCTGAATGTCCTTCACAGAGGAGGTCTGCTGCAGCCTGGCCGCATCGCGTGCCATCCGCGCCTCGACCACCTGCACATCCGACTCGGCTCGCGACAGCTCCGTGCGCGCATCCTCAAGCTCGCCGGTTTTCGCGGTGTGCCGTTGTCGAACGGCCTCGACGGTCGGCGCGAGCTGAGCGAGAGCGACGTGCTGAGGCAGCGCCCCCTGCGTGTGATCAAGTTGTTGCACCCGGGTGTCGAGTGCCTGCAGTCTCAGCAGTTCCTTCTGCTGTTCAGGGCTAGCCTTCACGTTTCTCGACTTTCCATTCCGTGTTTCTTGAGTAATTGCAGCTTCGCGAGTTATTGCAGTTTTTTGAGCTATTGCACGATCGTGAAATCCCACGGATCGGTGCGCGTCTGGCTGACGGAGATGCTGGCATCGGGCAACGCGTCTTGCAGTTGGCGCTGCGCCGTCTGCAGCCATAACCATTCGCTTGCCCAGTGTGACACGTCGATCAGTGCTGGGCCGCCTCGAAGCTGTGCCTGTTCGCGCGCTTCCGATGCCGGGTGGTGCCGCAGGTCACTTGTCACGTAGACGTCCGCCGCTACGACCGCGGGTTCGGCGAGGTAGGCATCGCCTGCCCCTGCACACAACGCAACCGTGGTGATCGGCGTGTCGTAGTCGCCAGCGACCCGAACCCCGGATGCCGTGGCGGGCAGGATGTCCGCGATCCGCCTGGCAAATCGGCCGAGCGTTGTCGGTTCATCGGTTCTGCCGACGCGCCCGATCCCCGTGTTCGGTCGAGTTCCTTCGACAATCGGGCGCGTCTGGCGCAGCCCGAGCAAATCAGCGAAGATCGCAGACGTGCCGTCTGCCACAACGTCGGCGTTGGTGTGTGCGGCCACCAGGGCGCAGTCGGCGCGGATCAGGCGCGCGAGCAACAAGCCCTTGTATCGGTCTTCCGCGATCGTGGTCACTCCGCGCAGCAGCAGCGGGTGGTGGGCGATCAACAGATCGGCGTGCGCGTCGACGGCCTCGTTGACCGTCTGGCCGACAGCATCCACTGTCAACACGATGCGTTCGATCGGCGCGTCGGGCCGGCCGCTGACGAGGCCTGACGCATCCCACGGCTCAGCACCATCAGCTGGCCAGAGCCGTTCAAGAATTTCACACACATCCGCTAACGAAGAGGCCACGTTCCGAGCCTACTTCGTCGTATGTCAGTGTCGTGTGTCTGGAGCACGAAGAGACCACAAGGCCGTAGCATCGAATCGATGACTGGCGAAATGATGAAATCCGTGATCGCAACACCGTATGAAGACCTGTTGCGCGAAACCCTCGAGCACGGGTCAGCGAAATCCGATCGCACCGGAACAGGCACACGCAGCGTGTTCGGCAGGCAGCTTCGTTTCGACCTGGCGCAGGGATTTCCGCTCATCACCACGAAGCGGGTGCACTTCAAGTCGATCGCATATGAGCTGCTCTGGTTCCTGCGCGGAGACAGTAACGTCGGCTGGTTGCGCGAGCACGGGGTGAGCATCTGGGACGAATGGGCGGATCAGTCCGGCGATCTCGGCCCCGTGTACGGCGTGCAATGGCGGTCATGGCCCACGCCAGACGGCGGACACATCGACCAGATCGCCCAGGTGATCGAAACGCTGCGCACCAACCCGGACTCCCGTCGCATGATCGTCTCCGCATGGAACGTGTCTGAGATCCCTGCGATGGCGCTAGCACCGTGTCACGCGCTGTTTCAGTTCTATGTTGCGGACGGCAAGCTCTCATGCCAGCTGTATCAGCGCAGCGCAGACCTGTTCTTGGGTGTGCCGTTCAACATCGCAAGCTACGCACTTCTCACGCTCATGGTGGCCGATCAGGTCGGCTTGACCCCGGGTGAGTTCGTCTGGACGGGTGGCGACTGCCACATCTACGACAATCACGTCGAACAAGTGACAGAGCAGCTGCGCCGCGAGCCCTTCCAGGCTCCGACGTTGCGCATCCTGCGGCATCCCGAGTCGATTTTCGACTATCGATTCGAGGATTTCGAGGTCGTCGACTACCAACACCATCCCGCGATCCGCGGTGCCGTCGCCGTATGACGCTCGGCCTCATCTGGGCACAAACACTCGCCGGCGTAATCGGCATGGATGGCACGATCCCGTGGCGCGTGCCGGAGGACTCCGCCCATTTTCGGAGTGTCACCGGAACCAGCTCGGTCGTCATGGGCAGACGCACCTGGGACTCGCTGCCAGACCGCTTCCGGCCGTTGCCCGAGAGGCGCAACATCGTTGTAACCCGTCAGCCAGGCTGGCACGCGGATGGCGCGGTCGTCGCCGACTCGGTGGAAGCTGCTCTTGCGGCAGCAGGCGGCGACGCGTGGATCATCGGCGGAAGCGAACTGTATGCCGCGACCATCGATCGGGCAGACGTACTCGAGGTCACCGAGATCGACACAGACGCACCTGGAGACACGTTCGCTCCGAGCATCGATGACGGCTGGGCTGCGCGGCTGCGCGAGCCCGCCGACGGATCGTGGCGTCAGTCACGCACCGGCATCCGCTATCGGTTCATCAGGTATGAGCGGATCAGTCGCGATACGGTGACTTGATCATCGCGACGGCACCGAAGATGCCGATAATGGCTCCGATGCCACCGATGAGACCGAGAATCGACCAGAGAATAACTTCCATGGTTGCCAGTATCCCATCTTCTCGGATCAGAACCCGGCCTTCTCGGATCAGAACCCGGCTACCGGATGCGGCAGATACGGTTCTTCGAGCCGCGCGATTTCGTCGGCTGTCAGGCTGACATCCAGCGAGTCAACGGCATCCTGCAGCTGCTGCGCGTTGCTTGCGCCGACAATCGGCGCGGACACGACCGGGTTGCTCGACACCCAGGCCAGAGCGACCTGAGCACGCGGGATGCCACGTTCTGCTGCGACCCGGGCGACCACGTCGACGATCGCACGGTCGTTGTCGTGCATGGCGTAGAGCGTCTTGCCGAATTCATCCGTTTGGGAGCGCGTCGTTGTCGTGTCCCACTCGCGTGTGAGCCGACCGCGAGCAAGCGGGCTCCACGGAATTGCACCGATCTTCTCGTCAGCGCACAGTGGGTACATCTCACGCTCTTCTTCGCGATTGAGCAGATTGTAATGATTCTGCATCGAGACGAATCTGCTCCAACCGTTTTGGCGTTGCAGGTGCAGTGCCTTCGAGAACTGCCAGGCATACATCGATGAAGCGCCGATGTATCTGGCCTTACCGGCCTTGACGACGTCGTTCAACGCCTCGAGCGTCTCTTCGATGGGAACGCTGTTGTCCCAACGATGGATCTGGTACAGGTCGACGTAGTCGGTTCCGAGTCTGCGCAGCGACTGGTCGATCTCGTGCAGGATTTCCTTGCGTGACAGCCCTGCACCGTTCGCACCCGGTCGCATCCTGCCATGCACCTTGGTGGCTATGACCACCTCGTCACGGTTGGCGAAGTCTGCCAGGGCGCGCCCGACGATCTCTTCGCTTGAACCGTCCGAGTAAACGTTGGCGGTGTCGAAGAAGTTTATGCCGGCTTCGACTGCCTGCTTGATCAGCGGTCGGCTCTGCTCTTCGCCGAGCGACCACGGGTGATTTCCGCGCTTCGGGTCGCCGTATGTCATGCAGCCGATGGCGATCGGCGAGATGTCCAGGCCAGTGCTGCCCAGTTTTCTGTATTCCATGCAACTATTCTGGTGCGTCTTGCCCCACCTGGGGCACGGGAACCAGCCGCCAACTGCCGACGGTCGCCTGTTCGAACGGGCCGCGTCCGTCCGCGGTGAATTGAAGCTCGTCGAACGCGACGAGCCAGCGGGTCGGCCCGCCGAACGTCAAACCCGGATACGCGACGATGTTGTTGTCCCCTGGCGCGACGACAACTCCCGACGGCTCGCCCTCCCACTGGTCGGCTGCAGACGGATCGGGCATGACGACCACCTGGGCTCCGATCCCGATGGGTTCGGGCGGAATCGGCCGATCACCGATCTCGTGCCGTCGACGTCCGAACATACCGATTCCTCCAAGCACCAGACGGCCACTACGCCACACTCGGCGGCGGCTTGTGGGCAACAATAGTCGCATGACCCCACATCGGTTGACTGTGTTTCTGGCCGATTTGAACGGCTCGCAGGCCAGTTATCCGTTCGGACCGGAAACCCGTGTGCACAAGGTCGCGGGCAAGATCTTCGCGATCGACCGTGAAGACACTCCGATCCGCACCATCACCTTGAAGGCGCTTCCAGAGAATGTTCCGCGATTGATCGCGAGTGTTGACGGTATCGGTCCCGGCTACCACATGAATAAGCGTCACTGGGTGACGGTCAGCCTGGATGGACGTGTTCCAGACGATCACGTGCTCGAACTGATCATGGAGTCGCACGCGATCGTCGTGCACGCGCTGCCCAAGCGCATCCGTATGGGGCTGGAGGGCTGAAATAAGGACATTTGTCCTGCCAGCTTCGGTACACACAGCTCTGCCGGTGCCGTGGGGCCTTCCGTAGCGTCGAATGCGTCAAACACAGTGTTCAACGGAAAGGCTCACCATGACCCAGACGATCACAGACAGTCGCATCCGTCCGGCACGCGCACGGCGTGCTCGCCGGGCGTGCACGCTCATCGCAGCCGCACTCTTCGCACTGGCGGTGTGGACGATCAGTTCCCCGATTCTCGGCATCGACGTGGCTGCAGGCACTGGTCCGACTGCACAGAACATCGGGCCGCTGGCCGTTGCGATCGTTTCGATCATCGCCGGCGGTGCTGCATGGGCATTGCTCGCCCTGCTTGAGAAGGCAGGCACGACCGGCCGCCGTATCTGGCAGACCATCGGGTGGCTCTTCTTGGCCCTGTCGCTCATCGGCCCGCTCACGATGGCCACATCGGCCGGTGCACTGATCACGCTGCTCACCATGCACCTCGTCGTCGGTGTGACGCTCTTGCTCGGCCTAGTCAGCACCGGACGGAATGCGTAATGTCTAGCAGCATGAGCACCGACCTCACGCCGATTGGCTGCCAGCACCCTGAGCCCGCGATGCAGTGGCTGGCCCGCCACCGCGGGCCATGGTTTGCGCTGATCTGGGTTCCGTTCCTGCTGATCGGCCCGCTTGTTGACGCTTCGGTCGCCGGCCAGCCACTGCGAGTCGTCTGCGTGCTCGCGCTCGCGGCAGCGAACGTCGCGACGGTGTCGATTCCGTTCGCGCTGCACGCGAGCAGATGGTCGGAGCTCGCCGCAATCGGACTGGCGGCCCTGAGCGTCGCTTACCTGTTCGCATGGCAAACGGACCAAGAGTTCGTGTACCCGATGCTTGCGATCGCAACGGCCGTTGCCGTCCGGCAGCGCTGGAGCCTGGGGGTGATCTGCGCGCTGACGATCAGCGGCGCGGTTCAGACCGGCATCGAACGCGGCTCGCTCGATATCGGGATGTTCCTTGGCTTCGCCACCTTCATGGCCGGCATCAGCAACTTTCTGGTGCAGTACCTGATCGGCGTCATCGCCGAGCTCAGCGAAGCCCAGAATCGCCTGGCGCAGGCCGCTGTGGCCGAGGAACGGTTGCGTTTCTCGCGGGATCTGCACGACCTTCTTGGCCACACACTGTCGGTGATCGTGGTCAAGGCACAGGCGGTCAGGAGACTCGCGACGCGAGACCCCGAGGCGGCGGCCGAGCATGCGTCGAATATCGAGACGATCGGCCGGCACGCGCTCACCGAGGTTCGCGAGGCCGTCACCGGATACCGGTCCGTCGGGCTGGCGGAGGAGCTTGCTAATGCGCAGTCAGCTCTGCAGGCGGCCGGCGTGATCGTGCGTGTGACAAATCAGGCGCAGGGGCTGGATGCTCACCTGGACTCGTTGCTCGGCTGGGTGGTTCGAGAGGGAAGCACGAATGTGCTCAAGCACGCCGACGCCGGCCGATGCACGATCGAGGTGATGCTGAAGAACGGCATCGCGCGAGTCGAGGTGGTCGATGACGGTAGCGGCGGGACGCCTGGCGACGGAAGCGGGCTCACGGGCCTGCGTGAGCGCATCGACGAGTACGGCGGCGTGTTAACAGCTGGGCCCGTTGCCGGCGGCTTCCGACTTGCAGCATCCGTTCCTGAGAGTGCAAGGGTGCGTTCATGACCGCCCTGACCTCGATCATGATCGCAGAAGACCAGGGCATGATGCGCTCGGCACTGTCGACGTTGCTCGAACTCGAAGACGACATGACGGTTGTCGCTGAGGTCGGACGAGGCGAAGAGGTCGTGGCAGAGGCGGCACGATCGGTGCCCGACGTTATCTTGCTCGACATCGAACTGCCTGGGCGCAGCGGTCTGGATCTGATCACCGAACTGATCGAGACTGTCCCAGGCTGCGCCGTGATCATCGTGACGACTTTC
>DATMTC010000119.1:0-1662 GCA_035565115.1 Microbacteriaceae bacterium
AGCAGGATGTTCGCCTGCTCGATCGGTCGCTGAACCGTCACGATCGCATCCGCCCGTTCGATCACGGCAGGGCGGGTCGAGCGTCTCGGCACCGGGGCGGCGACGGTGTCGAGCGACCAGCCCGCGTCTCGCAGGGAGCGCTCGACATCGGCGACCAGAGCGTCGTGGTCAACGGAGCCGGCAGCAGTGATGACGAGGTCACGTGGCCGGTAGTTGGATTGATAGTGTTCGACGACGGCGTCGCGCGTTGCCGCCCTGATCGTGTCTGGGCTTCCGCCTATCGGGCGGCCGAGCGGATGCGCGCCGAGCACGGCAGAGAACATCCGCTCCGATGCGGCATCGGCAGGATCGTCTTCTGCCATCGACAGCTCTTCAAGGATGACTTCGCGTTCGTTCTCGAACTCGGCCGGGTCGAGTATCGACGATGTGAGCATGTCGGCGATCACCTCGACCGCCATCGAAAGGTGAACATCTTGCACCTTGGCGTAGTAGCAGGTGTATTCCTTTGCCGTGATCGCGTTGTGCTCGCCTCCAACCGCGTCGAACGCGATTGCGATGTCCAAAGCGGTGCGTTTGCTCGTTCCCTTGAAGAGCAGATGCTCGAGAAAATGCGTTGAGCCGAAACTCGACGCCCGAGCCCCTGATGCACCGCGCGCGACTTGCGCCCCCCGCTCGTCGCGGGAGCCAACCGCCACCCAGTATCCGAGCGTTGCGCTGCGTGACCCAGGAACGTGTTCGCTCAGGATGCGCACGCCGCTTGGCAACACGGTGCGGCGAACCAGCGCATCTCCAGACGCCGAAAAAGAGAGATCTGGCATTCCGAGTGGGAGGTCAACGGCGCCGTTCATCACCGTTAACCCTACGCTAGGCATGGGGCACGCGCCCGGTCCTCATAAATGAGGACAAACCGACCCGTCTGTCTGGGTATACTGAGTCGACCTCATGGTTGAGGCCATAACCACCCGCAAGAAAGAGCACGCTTCGATGGAACTCACTCGCTCTCGCCCAGAGCGACCGCCGGCACCTGCGAAGGTGAAAATCCTTGCTGTCGCCGATCAGCTTTTCTATTCCGAAGGCATCCACACGGTGGGTGTCGACAAGATCATCGCGGCAGCGCACGTCACCAAGGCGACGTTTTACAAGCACTACCGTTCGAAAGACCTGCTGATCGTCGCGTACGTCAAAGGACGAGACAAGCAGGCGCGTGACTTCCTGGCCGAGAAGACGTCCTCGCTCCCCGACCCAGCTTCGGTGCTGAGAGCGCTGGCAGACGCGATCATCGTCGACGCAACACGCGAGGGTTTCCACGGTTGCCCATACATCAACGCGGCTGCGCAATTCTCCGACCCGGGTCATCCTGTTCGCATCGCCGTTTCGGAACATCGCGGCTGGTACAGGCAAACGCTCATGGATCTTCTGTCATCGATGGACCATCCGAACCCTGCCGACGGTGCAGACGATCTGTTGCTCGCCCGCGATGGTGCACTGTCGGGTGGAAACGTCGGCGACCCAGCCAAATCGAGCGCGGCGCTCAGACGTGCATTCGAGCGCACACTGGCTGAGGCAAATTCGGCGCACGGCAAATCCCCGGCCCCCAAAACGGCAGACGCCTGAGAACGACGAAACCTATTCCGAGACCCGGTCGAGTTCGAGCATCTGGGC
>DATMTC010000120.1:0-2713 GCA_035565115.1 Microbacteriaceae bacterium
GCTGCCGCTGCCGCCGACGCTGCCGCCGGCATCATGAGCGCATCCGCAGCCCCCGCGGCGTCGCGGTGAAGCCGGCTTCGGTGAGCGCATCGCCCAGGGGAGTGCCGAGTACGAACGAACCGTTAACCGTCTCGATCGTGAGCTTGTCGACGCCGCCACGGCGTACCAGCGCGCCGATCGACCTGCCGGCGGCATCCAAACTGGCCGCGTCATCGGTGAACGCGAGCACGGTCTTGCCGCCGCGCTCAACGTACAAGGTGAGAACGCCGTCGACCAGAACGACCAGGGCGCCGGCCTTGCGCCCCGGACGATGGCCTGTGCCGGCAGCGGATGCCTCCGGCCAGGCAAGAGCGGCGCCGTACGGATTCGCAGGGTCGGTTGCCGCCAGCGCCAGCGCCACACGCGCGGGTTCGTGCGAGCTGTCGGTGACGAAGGTGCGCAGCCGATCGATTGTGCCTGCCGTCGCGAACTGTGCTGCCCCCAGCCCTTCGATGAAGTAGCCCCGCCGTGCCCGAGCAGACTCTTCAAATCGGCTCAGCACGGTATAGGTCAGCGCGAACCCGCCAGGGATGCCCTCGTTCATCACCGAGCCGCGCGTGACCACACCGTATCGGTCGAGCAGCGTCTCGGTCGTCGCGTGTGCGCGCACCGTCGCATCCGTCTCGGCCAGCGGCAGGATGGACCAGCGACCACTGGCAAGCGGAGGCGCCGGTTGCACACTGGAGGCTGGGCGAGCGTAGCCTCGGGCTGCCGAACGCAGCCGGTAACCGGACAGCCGCGCTCGCGGAGGGGTGCGTGGACGCTTGTGCGCGCCGGAGCCCGACGTGAGCATGCGCAGCGGAGCGAGCGTGTCGTTGGTGACGAGGCCTGCCCAGACGAGTTCCCACAGTGCGGTGACCAGCTGTGAATCGTCCTGCGACCCGACGGCGTCTGCGAGCTGACGAAAGAAGAATCCACCACCGGTGCCGAGCACCGTCAGGACTTCGCGCTGCAGCTCATCCGTCTCGGTCTGCATGGGCGGCGCGAGCGTGAGCGGCGCCGACTCTGCAAGGTGCAGGCTCACCCAGCCGTCGTTTCCCGGCAGTGAACCGGCGCCGGACCAGACGACCTCGCCCGTTGCGGTGAGCTCGTCGAGCATCGCGGGACTGTAATCGCTGACCCGGCTCGGCAGGATGAGCGACTCCCATGCGGATGCCGGAACGCGTGCGCCAGCAAGTTGCTCCACGACGGATGCGACGGCATCGATCCCGCGCAGGGTGCCGCCCACGTGCTGCCAGGCCGGCAGGAAACGGGCGAAGGTCGCGCGGTCCACTGGCTCGACCTCGTGGCGGAGAGCGGCGAGCGAAAGCCGCCGCAAGCGGCGCAATACCTCGCTGTCGCACCACTCGGTGCCAGTCGCATTCGGCCGGAATTCGCCCTCGGTGACTCGCCGGTCGTGGCCGAGTCTGCGCAGCGTGTCTGCAACAACGGCGGTGCCGAGCCCAAACCGTGCTGCTGCCTCAGCCGTGGTGAACGGCCCATGCGTGCGCGCGTATCTGGCGATCAGATCACCGAGCGGATCGGCGACCGGCTCGATGAATGCGACGGGCACCCCGATGGGCAGCGGAACGCCGAGTGCGTCGCGCAGGCGTGCTGCATCCTCGATCGCTGCATACCAGTCATGGCCTGCGAAGCTGACCTTCAGTGCACGCTTCGCTTCGACGAGTGCGTTGGCTTCTGTTGCCTGTGGGTTGGGACCATAAAGCGACTCGCCGGGTCTCGATACGCGGGCTCGTTCCTCACTCGCTACTCGACCGCCGGCCACTTCACCATCCGGGAAATACTCCAGCCGCGCAGCGATCTCCTCTGCGGTGAGCGGGCCGAGCATCCGCAGCAGGTCTGCGACGCCTTCGACGCCGCGTGCTCGCCGATCAGGGGCGAGTCGTTGCAGTTCGGACTCGAGCCGTTCAATCACGGCGGGGTCGAGCAGTTCACGCAGTTCCGCTCTGCCGAGCAGATCGGCAAGCAGGGACGCATCGACAGACAGCGCGGCCGCCCTGCGCTCGGCAAGCGGGCTGTCACCCTCGTACATGAACGCAGCGACATATCCGAACAGCAGGGAGCGTGCGAACGGGCTGGCCTCGTCCGTCGCGGTCTCGACGATGCGCACGTCCCTGCGTGCGATTCGCCTGGTGAGTTCGCCAAGAGCAGGCAGGTCGTAGACGTCTTGCAAGCACTCGCGCACCGTCTCGAGAATGATCGGGAAGGTCGGGTACCTGCGTGCGACCTCGAGCAGTTGCGCGGACTTCTGCCTTTGCTGCCACAGCGGGGAACGCTTGCCAGGGTTGTACTTGGGCAGCAAAAGCGCGCGCGCCGCGCACTCGCGGAACCTGGACGCGAAGAGGGCTGACCCGCCGACCTCGCTCGTGACAAGCGTGTCGAGCTCGTCAGGGTCGAAGAGGAAGAGATCGGCGCCGGGCGGTTCCGCGTCGGTGTCAGGGATGCGAACGATGATGCCATCGTCGCTCGCGACAACGGATCCATCGACACCGAATCGCTCACGCACGCGCACTCCGACAGCAAGCGCCCACGGCGCGTGAACTTGCATGCCGTATGGGGAATGTAAAACGAGACGCCAGTCGCCGAGCTCGTCGCGGAATCGTTCGGCTACCAGCGTTCGATCGGTCGGAATCTGCGCCGTCGCCGTCTTCTGTTCGTTCAGGTATGCGAGCAG
>DATMTC010000121.1:0-1724 GCA_035565115.1 Microbacteriaceae bacterium
GGGCTCGCGGCTAGGCGCATCAGCGAGGATGCCATTGCTGAAGCAGACGCCGTGCTGACCTCGATCGAGCCGATGGTGTTCCAGAGCGACAACCTCGACCACGATGCCATCATGGAGGCGGACATCGCCTTCCATCGAATCGTCGCCCGCGCATCCGAAAACCCCGCGCTCGAGGCACTCATCGAGGCACTCGCCAGCCGCACCATTCGCACCAGAATGTGGCGCGCGATCAGCGAAGAGGGCGCTGTGCGTGCCACCCACGCAGAGCATCGCGCCATCCAGCATGCACTCGCCGTGCACGATCCAGATGCCGCGCGCCTTCGGATGGGAACCCACCTGCTCGCCGTCGAGGAGTTCAGCCATGATCATGCGGCCGAGAAGGCTCCAGACGATTCGACGGCCTCGACCGAGGTCCAGTAGCTGCCGTTCGGGAACGCATACTCGGCAATCGATGCGTCGTGCATCTGCGCGCTGTAGCCAGGCTGCGTGGGCAAAACGTACGCACCGTTTGCGACGATGCACGGGTCGACGAAGTGCTCGTGCAGGTGGTCGACGAACTCGGTGACCCGGTTCTCGAGGGTGCCTGAGACGGCCACGTAGTCGAAGATCGACAGGTGCTGCACAAGCTCGCACAGGCCAACGCCGCCGGCGTGCGGGCACACGGGCACCCCGAACTTCTTGGCCATCAGATACACCGCGAGAATCTCGTTGATGCTCGCCAGCCTGGCCGAGTCGAGCTGGCAGAAGTCGAGTGCGCCCGCCTGGAACATCTGCTTGAACAGAACACGGTTCATGCCGTGCTCACCGCTTGCGACCCCGATGGGCGCAACGGCTTTGCGAATGGCGGCGTGACCGAGCACGTCGTCAGGGCTGGTCGGCTCCTCGATCCACAGCGGCTTGAATTCGGCGAGCGCTCCCACCCATTCGATGGCCTCCGGCACATCCCACACCTGGTTGGCGTCGATCATCAGGTCGGCGTCCCAGCCGATCACCTCGCGTGCGATGCGCAGTCTGCGGATGTCGTCATCACGATTCGCGCCAACCTTGAGCTTGACGTGACGGTAGCCCTCATCGACGGCCTCGGTGAGCAGCCGCCGCAGCTTTTCGTCCGAGTAGCCGAGCCATCCGGCGCTCGTCGTGTAGCAGGGGTAGCCGGATGCTTGCAGCTCGGCTACGCGGGCCTCACGAGTCGGAGCGAGCTCGGCGAGCATGCTGACGGCTTCGTCGCGTGTGATGGCGTCGCTGAGGTACTGCAGGTCGGCGACATCGACGAGCTGCTCAGGCGTCATGTCGGTCAGCAGTCGCCACAGCGGTTTGCCCGCCTTGCGCGCGGCCAGGTCCCAGACCGCGTTCATCACGGCCGCCATTGCCAGGTGTTCCACACCCTTCTCCGGGCCGAGCCAGCGCAGCTGTGAATCGGATTTGAGGTCGCGGTATGTTCCACCGAGGTCGGCGACGATCGCCTCAACGTTCTTGCCGATCAACGGCTTGGCCCGCTGCTCGGCCGCCAGGGCGCAGATGTCATTCCCACGCCCGATGGTGAACGTGAAGCCATAGCCACGCAAGCCTGGATCGTCGGTGTGCAGCGTGACGTAGGCGGCGGAGTAGTCGCCGTCTTTGTTCATCGCGTCTGAGCCGTCCGCGCTGAGCGAGGTCGGGAAGCGCACGTCGACGACGTCGACGGAGGTGATTACTGTCACGAAGTTCTCCTGATTTCAGCGGGG
>DATMTC010000122.1:0-6983 GCA_035565115.1 Microbacteriaceae bacterium
GCCACGAATCCTCGCCTGATTCCGTGCTCATTCGAGTATGTCTATCTGGCTCGCCCGGACTCCGTGATGAACGGCATCTCGGTGTACGAGGCCCGCCTGCGGCTCGGCAACGCGCTCGCAGACACGATCGCGCAGTACACGCCGATGGGCGACATCGACGTTGTCATGCCCATCCCGGACTCGTCGCGACCTGCAGCATCCCAGGTAGCGCAGAAGCTCGGCATCGAGTACCGGGAGGGTTTCTATAAGAACCGCTACGTCGGGCGAACCTTCATCATGCCAGGACAGGCGGAGCGCAAGCGCAGCGTGCGGCAGAAGCTCAACGCGATGGGGTCCGAGTTCAAGGGCAAGAACATCCTGATCGTCGACGACTCCATCGTGCGCGGCACGACGTCGCGCGAGATCGTCGACATGGCACGGGCAGCAGGCGCCAATAAGGTGACGTTCACGTCGGCGGCGCCCCCCGTGCGTTATCCGCACGTCTACGGCATCAACATGCCATCGCGGTCAGAACTGATCGCGGCCGGACGCAAGATTCCGGAGATCGCACTCGAGCTCGGCGCCGACAACCTGATCTATCAGGAGGTCGCTGATATGCAGTCCGCGATCATCGAGGGGTCGTCGGTGACCGATCTTGAAATGAGCTGCTTCACGGGCGACTATGTGACAGGGACCGTCACGCCCGAATACCTCGAGTGGGTCGAGCGCACCCAGCTGAGCTGACGTCGGCCGGTGGAGCCCAAAGGCGGGCAGAGAAGGCGACTAAGGAGGCGGCCCATGGCATCCTCTTCCCCCGTGCGGCTGAGTGCATGGCGCTTCGTCGTGACCTTCGGTTTCGTGAGCCTGCTGTCTGACTTCGTCTACGAGGGTGCACGATCGATCACCGGTCCGCTGCTGGCGCACCTGGGCGCGACAGCGCTGATCGTCGGGATCGTCACGGGCGTCGGTGAAGCAGCGGCGCTCACGCTCAGGCTGGTGTCCGGGCCGCTCGCCGATCGCACCAAAAGATTCTGGGCGTGGGTCATCGCCGGTTACGCGCTCACCGTGGTCAGCGTTCCGACGCTTGGTTTGACGGGAACGCTGTGGGTCGCATCCGCCCTCGTCATCGCCGAACGAGTCGGAAAAGCAGTCAGATCGCCTGCGAAGGATGCGCTGCTGTCGTACGCGACCTTCGGCACGGGACGCGGCCGCGGATTCGCCGTTCAAGAAGCGCTCGACCAGATTGGCGCGATCATCGGTCCGCTCGTCGTGGCCGGGATGCTCGTGCTCACCGGCGGCGAGTATGGTCCGTCCCTGGGGATACTCGCCATCCCCGGTGTGGCTGCGTTGGCGCTGCTTGTGTGGCTTCGGGCGCGGGTGCCGGATCCGATCGCCTACGAGCCTGCGGGCGCGCAGGCATCCGAACCTGCGCAGCCGGATGGCTCCGCTGGCCCACCTGCTCCGGCTAGCTCACCTGCTCCGCCTGCCTCACCTGCTCCGGCTGCCTCAAGACGGACACGCCTTCCCCGCGCGTTCTGGGCGTACTCAGGCTTCACCGCGCTGACGATGGTCGGGTTCGCAACATTCGGTGTGCTGTCGTTTCACATGGTCGCGCACGGCATCATCACTGCCGAACTGGTTCCCGTGCTCTATGCAGGCGTGATGGCCGTCGACGCGGGCGTCGCACTGGCCACCGGATGGGCGTACGACCGCTTCGGGTCGCGCGTGCTGCTGCTTCTGCCGGTGATCGCCGCTCTGATCCCGGTTTTCGCGTTCACGGATGCGGTCGGCACCGTGATCGCCGGCGCCCTGCTCTGGGGCGCTGCACTCGGCATCCAGGAGTCGACACTGCGCGCAACCGTCGCCGATCTCATCGATCCTTCTCGCCGGAGCACCGCATACGGAATCTACGCGGCAGTCGTCGGCGTCGCCACCGCGATCGGCGGCATCATCGCCGGCGCACTCTATGGAGTCTCGATTCCGCTGCTCATCATCGTGACGCTGATCGTGCAGGCTGTCGCGATCGTCAGCTTCGCCCTTCTCTTTCTGCGCAGGCGATCGGCAGCTTGAGCGGTTGCAGATGCTGCGAACGCGCGTAGCGT
Source organism: Microbacteriaceae bacterium (assembly GCA_035565115.1). Taxonomy (GTDB): domain Bacteria; phylum Actinomycetota; class Actinomycetes; order Actinomycetales; family Microbacteriaceae; genus Rathayibacter_A. The sequence continues at coordinate 2,082 of DATMTC010000122.1, forward strand.
GACGAGAGAGGAGGACCGACAATGAAATCAACTCAGCTGTTCGAGCAATACGGTCTGCGCACGTTTCTTCTTGTGCTTGACAAGGGAGACGAGGCATTCGAACAGATCAGCAACTTCGCCAACGACAATCGCATCCTCGCCGCAAGCCTGACCGCGATCGGCGCAGCGAGCGGAGTCACTCTCGGGTACTTCGACCCAGAGAGCTCCGAGTACCGATACACCGATTTCGATGAACAGCTTGAACTGGCATCGTGCATCGGCGACATCGCGGAGAATCAGGGCAATCCGGCCCTGCACGCGCACATTGTGCTCGGGCGAAAGGATTCGACCGCGATCGCCGGGCATCTGAAGCGACTCACCGTGTTTCCGACCATGGAGGTCGTGCTCACCGAGACGCCTGCGCATCTGCGCAAGCGCATCGATCGACAGACCGGTCTCGCCCTCATCGATGTGGCCAAAACGACGCCCGCACAGGGGTAACGTGTGAGGAATGCAACATAGTCGCTTCTGCCGGACGTGGGCGCGTTAGCGGCCGCGGTCCGACCCGTCGGTGAGGCAGTCGCATGACGAACGCGGTCGAATCGGATGATGTGGGCTCATCGAAAAAGACGAACCCAAGAGCACCTCGCGTAGCCGCCCACGGCCCTGGCCCTGCCACACTCGCCGCCCTCGCGGCGCTTGGCGTCGTCTTCGGTGACATCGGCACGAGTCCGCTGTACGCGCTGAAGACCGTCTTCACACTCGATAACGGTGTCGTCCGCGCGAACCAGGCCGACGTGTACGGCGTGATCTCGCTGATGTTCTGGAGCATCACGATCATCGTGTCAATCAAATACCTCGGTGTGCTGATGCGTGCGGACAACGACGGCGAAGGCGGCGTCATGGCCCTGGCCGCGTTGGCACAGCGACTGTACGCCAAGCGCGCCAACCGGGCAGGGATGCTGCTGGTCGTCGGCATCGTTGGGGTCGCGCTGTTCTATGGCGATTCGATCATCACGCCAGCGATCAGTGTGCTTTCGGCCGTTGAGGGCCTTCATGTCACGGTGCCCGCCATCACCCACCTGGTGATTCCGATCGCTGCGGTGATCCTGGTTGGCCTGTTCCTGGTGCAGCGTTACGGAACGAGCAAGGTCGGCGGTTTGTTCGGCCCCGTCATGGTGCTCTGGTTCGTGGTGCTCGCTGTCGCCGGCCTCGGCATGGTGATTCAGCATCCTGAGGTGCTTCTCGGGCTGTCGCCGAGCTACGCCGTGGTCTTCATCGTCGCGCATCCGGCCATCTCATTCGTCGCGATGGGCGCCGTCGTGCTGGTTATCACCGGCGCTGAGGCGCTGTATGCCGACATGGGACACTTCGGTCGCTCGCCGATTCGCCGAGCGTGGTTCTTTCTGGTGTTCCCTGCGCTCACACTGAACTATCTGGGGCAGGCCGCGCTTGTTCTGCACAATCCTGCTGCGACGGCGAACCCGTTCTTCCTGCTGATCCCGGAGTGGGGCAGGCTTCCTATGGTGGTCTTGGCCACGGCGGCCACCGTCATCGCCAGCCAGGCGGTCATCTCCGGAGCGTTCTCGCTGTCGAGGCAGGCCGTGCAACTGGGTCTGCTGCCACCATTGACCATTCGGCAGACATCCGAGCGCGAGGGCGGGCAAATCTATCTGCCAGCGATCAATGCCCTGCTGTTCCTCGGCGTCATCGCCGTGATGCTCAGCTTCGGCTCCTCCGCCCGGTTGTCCACCGCGTACGGCGTCTCGGTGACGGGAGCACTCGTCGTCGACACGCTTCTGCTGCTGATCGTCGCGCGGCCGCTGTGGCATTGGAAAGCGTGGAAGATCGTGGTCGCTGCCGTCGCGTTCGGCGGCCTCGAACTCACCTTCCTCGCAGGCAACCTGTTCAAGGTGGTGAACGGCGGATGGGTGCCGCTGCTGATCGCCGCTGCCGTCATCCTGGTGATGACCACCTGGCGCAGGGGCCGCCAGCTTGTTCAGGAAGACAGGAAAAAGAAGGAGGGGTCGCTGTCGCAGTTCATCGAGGATGTTCGCGGGCAAGCGCTGCCGAGGGTGCCTGGCATCGCGATCTTTCCGCATCCGAACAAGGCGAGCACGCCGCTTGCGTTACGCGCGAACGTGAAGCACAATCATGTGCTTCACGAGCACGTGATCATCGTGTCGATCGAGACGGCGCGGGTTCCGCACGTGCCATCTTCCCGGGCGTACACATACGACGATCTCGGCTATTCGGATGACGGCATCGAACATCTGACCATCCGCTTCGGGTTCTCAGACAAGCCAGACATCCCACGGGCCTTGCGCACAGCGTGCCGCACGAAAGTGCTGCCGCTTGATGCAGCTGACTTCAAGAACGCGTCGTACTTCATCTCGCGCGGCGCAATCCGCACAACGCGCACGAAGGGCATGGTGCCGTGGCGTCGATCGTTGTTCGTGGCGCTCGCGCACAACGCGGCCGACCCTGCTGCGCGGTTCGGGTTGCCGGCGCTTCGCACCGTGACGATGGGCAGCGACGTCGAGATCTGAGGTCGGCCCGGATTTGAGGTCGCTTGGTTCTGATCGCCCGGTTCAGCCGGCGTCGTCTGGCCTGGATGGCGCATCCGCGGGAGGCGTCCGCACATCGATGCGGTCGGCGGTCACCGTGCGCGCCTGCCTGCGCGCAATGCGGTCGGCGATCAGCGCGGCAAGCGCCCCCAGCGCGACGCCGACGGCGATCGCGACAAGCAGCATGAATCCGAAAACGGTGTTGCGGTCATAGCCTGCGCCCTGCGGGAACGAATAGGTCACGATGAACGCTGCGACAACGCACACCAGGGCGCCGACCAGCATGAATCTGGCGTAGCGGGGCGTGCGGCGCACGCGGACCGTTTCAGAGGTCACCGTCTCGGATGGCGTCGCCTGCGGGGCGGTCTCGGTTGGCGTCTCGCCCTGTTGGTCGCTTTGGGCATCCGTCATGGTTCTATTGTCTCGCACATTTTGTTCGTCAGCCGATCGTGAGAATCGGCAGCAGCCCCTCGAGGTTCGCCCGCTGCCCGGAGGCGGTCACGGTTCCCGACGCGAGCGCATCCGGCCAGTCGAGGATGCCCGTCGCCAACTCGAGCCAGGTCTCAGGGTCGGTCTCGATCACGTTCGGCGGTGTTCCGCGGGTGTGGCGTGGCCCCTCGATGCACTGCACGGCACCGAACGGCGGCACGCGCATCTCCACCGTGTTACCTGGGGCTCTCTCAGCGAGCAGTTGCAGCAGATACCGAACGGCCATCGCGGTGATCTCGCGCGACACCGGTTCGGATGCCGCAAGTGCCGCGCGCACGGCGCTGGAGCCTGCGTCATCCGCGATCCGCGCCCGTGCCATGACTCCATCATGTCAAACCGCGCAGTTCACGTGCCCCGGCGCGGCATCCGCCCGTCGTGGCAGCTGGAGCGCCACTACCATGGAGGTCGTGAAGATTCTCGTTCTCGGCTCCGGTGCGCGGGAGCATGCCATCATCAAGGCGCTCATCGCAGAGGATGCCGGCCATGACGTCTGCTCTGCACCTGGCAACGCTGGCATCGCCGCCGACGTGCCGGTCGTTGAGATTGACCCGAACGATCCCGCGGTCGTCACCGGTTTTGCGATCGAACGGAACATCGATCTCGTTGTGGTCGGTCCGGAGGCGCCACTGGTGGCCGGCGTCGCGGATGCCCTGCGAACGCACGGCATCCCCGTGTTCGGCCCTGGGGCTGCTGCCGCGCAGCTTGAAGGTTCGAAGGCGTTCGCGAAACGGGTCATGGAAGCCGCAGGCGTTCCGACGGGCCGCTCCGCGTATGCCGCGACGCTTGCAGAGGCGCAGAGCGCGCTTGACGCGTTCGGTGCTCCGTACGTCGTCAAGGCGGATGGGCTTGCCGCCGGCAAGGGTGTGCTCGTCACGGAGGACCGCGATGAAGCGGTCGGCCACGCACGGTTCTGGCTGGAGCACGGGAGCGTGCTGATCGAGGAGTTTCTCGACGGGCCTGAGGTTTCGCTGTTCCTGTTGAGCGACGGGCAGACGGTGTTGCCGCTTGCTCCCGCACAGGATTACAAGCGGTTGGGCGACGGAGACACCGGCCCGAACACGGGCGGCATGGGGGCATACTCGCCGCTGCCCTGGTTGCCTGACACGTTCGTCGACGACGTGATCAACACGGTTGCACTGCCAACCGTTCGTCAGTTGGCCGCCGAACAGACCCCGTTCATCGGGCTGCTGTACTGCGGTCTCGTGCTCACGAGCGACGGCATCCGGGTGATCGAGTTCAACGCGCGGTTCGGTGATCCTGAGACCCAGGTTGTGCTTCCGCGGTTGGTGACTCCGCTGTCTGGCCTGCTCTTCGCGGCGGCGACGGGTGCGCTTGCCGGGATGCCGCATCCGGAGTTCGCGCTTGACGTTGCCGTCACTGTCGTGCTCGCAAGCGAGGGCTACCCGGCGCTTCCCGTCACCGGCCGCACGATCGGCGGATTGGATGCCGCGGCATCCGTGCCCGAGGTTCAGATTCTGCACGCCGCGACGGCGCTGCAATCGCAAACCGGGGATGCGACCTCGAGTTGGACAACGGAACGCCTGGTTGCCACGGGCGGGCGGGTGCTGAACGTGGTTGCGCTCGGCACCACGTTCGCCGAGGCGCGGGAGCGCGCGTATGAGGCGCTCGGTTACATCCACCTGGATGGCGGTCAGTACCGCACGGACATCGCCCTGCGCGTCGCCGACTGAGCACACTCGGTGGTCGAGTAGCGAGCGTATCGAGACCCGGCGACCCGCCTGCCGTCCCGAACCACAGATCGTCTTACGGGGTCTCGATACGCGGCTCGCTGCGCGAGCAGCTACTCGACCACCGAAATACCACCCCGGTGGTCGAGTAGCGAGCGCCAGCGAGCGTATCGAGACCC
>DATMTC010000123.1:0-8998 GCA_035565115.1 Microbacteriaceae bacterium
CCTGCTGGGAATCCGCCTCGATCAGCCGGATCGCCTCGCGCGCGATCGCATCCGTCGGCTGCCGGATCGTCGTCAACGGGATGATCGCGGATGCCGCGTAGTCGATGTCGTCGTAGCCGATGATTGCAATGTCCTTCGGCACATCGATGTCGTCGGCCAGCACGAGCGCTTGCATGAGGCCGATCGCGAGCTGGTCGGTGCCTGCAAAGATCGCGTCAGGACGCTGGTGGGCGGGAAGCGCTGCGATCGCCTCCCCGGTGGCGTGCCCTGCTGCAACTGACTGGTCGACGGTGTCGATGCGCTCGAGGCTCACTCCTGGGTTGTTGTCGCAGACCCACTGCGCGCCTGTCCAGCGGTCCTCGATCAAATACGATGCGCCCGCGACGAACGCGATGCGCTTGCGACCGGTGTCGACCAGATGCTGCACAGCGAGTTTTCCACCCTCGAGCCCGTCGAGCGCGACAGTGCAGAACTCGGATTGATCGGCAAGCGCGTCGAACAAGACCATCCTCATGCCGCGATCGTGCTTGTTCTTCATCCGCTCGGTTGCGCCGGCCGATGGCGTGATCAGAAGGCCGGACACCCGTTGCTCTTCGAACAGATCCATGTAGCGGTCCTCGCGCGCCTGCAGGTGGTCGCTGCTGCCGAGGATGACGGTGTAACCGACCTCCTCAGCAGCCGCTTCACACGCATGGGCGAGATCGGCGAAGAACGGGTTGGCCACACTCAGCACGATCATTCCGAGTGTTTTCCCTCGGCCCATCTTGAGCTGCCTCGCCAGGTCGTTGCGAACGAACCCCATGTCTTGGATGATCGACTGCACGCGCTCGCGCGTGGACTTCGCAACAATCTCAGGCTTGTTGAGAACATTCGAGACGGTTCCGATCGAGACGCCGGCGCGCTCGGCGACCTCGCGAATACCAACTGGGCCCGTCATTGGCCACCTTTCACAGACACTCTTCGCACACCTCAATCGTGGACGACCCCAGGGGAAATGACCATTCACCCTCGGGTGGACTCATTCTGACATCCGCTGTTCCCTCGCGCGGCTCCCGCCTCACCGTCGTCACAAACTTCGGCGGCGGCAGCGAACGCGTTCCGGCCCGCGCGGTAACGTTGGACTTGAAAGGTTTCAACCGATACGGTACCACTCAACCACACGCAGCTGGAGAATCGCATGACATCGACGGTCACCGTCACCCCATACTCGATACCGACCTCGGCTGCGCCGATCGGCGCCCGCCTCTACCACCCAGGACCAGGCGCCCGAGCCGCATCGCTGATGTGGCTGCACGGCGGCGGTTTCACCGGCGGCGATCTCGACATGCCTGAGGCCGACTGGGTGGGCCGCAGTCTCGCAGAACGCGGGCACCCAGTGATCACGGTCGACTACCGGTTGGCGAACGAGACTGTGCGATATCCGGAGCCATCGAACGACGTGCTCGCCGCGTGGGCGTGGGTGAACGATAACCGCGCGCGGTTGCAGTTGACCGAAACGCTGCACCTGGGCGGTGCGAGTGCGGGCGCCAATCTTGCAACCGGCGCGACCATGCGCATCCGCGACAATGACCCGGCGGCGAACGGCCACGAGTTGCCTGCAACCCTGATCCTGGCCTATCCGACCCTGCACGCGGTTCAGCAGCCGCCATCGGCCGAGCTGAGCCGGGCATTGCAGACTCTTCCCGATGAATACCAGCGCGGCGCTGACTACGTGCTGCGGCTGTATACCAATCTGATGCCCGATGGAGCACTGGATGCCGCCGGTGGCGTCAATCAGGCCGCGTTGCAGCGCAACGACTCAACAAGCACGGATGCGACGAGCAGCGACCCGGCGAGCACCGCCAGGATGTGGGCTGCCGCGATCCCGGGCACCGCCGACCCGAGCGGTTTGCCGCCGACGCTCATCGCCGGCAGTGAGGCGGACCCGCTGCGAGCATCCGCCGAGGAGTTCGTCGCTTCGCTGGCCGCACACGGCGTTGAGCACGAGTATTTCGTCGAACCGGCCACCAGGCACGGCCACCTCAACCAGCCAGACACCCCGGGAGCGGTCGCGACGATCGACCACTTTCACGCCTGGTTGAGCCGGCACGAGTCGCGGTAGCACGAGTCGCGGTAGCCGGTCGGGTCGCTGTCGCGGTAGCCGGTGAGGCGGCCGCTCAAGCCGCTGCCGCGGCCGCCGCGCTACTCTAGCCCGGTTCCAGCGACGCCCTTGACGTACCACTTCTGAAACACGATGAACACGATCAGCACGGGCACCATCGCGATGACCGCCCCGGCCAACCCGACGGACGGCGAGATCTGACTGTTCTCGGCCTGCGCAAGCGGGGCGAGGGCCACGTTGAGCACCTTGTGCGCCGGGTCGGGGGCGACCAGCAGCGGCCAGATGTACATGTTCCACGCGGTCAAGAAGCTGATCGAGCAGAAGGTCGCGAGCGCCGGCTTGGCCAGAGGCAGAGCGATCGACCAGAGCACTCGTGGCCAGCTTGCACCGTCGATGCGGGCAGCCTCGATCAGCCCGGCGGGCAGCGTGACGAAGAACTGCCGAAAGAGCAGCACGGCGAACGCGCACTGTGCAGCCATCGGGATGATCATGCCTGCGAACGAGTTGAGCCAGCCGAGCTGGAACGTCACGATGAACAGCGGGATGATCGTCAGATTCCCCGGAACGAAGTTCGGAACGATCAGTGCACCCAGAATTACGGCCGTCCATTTGAACGGAATCTTTGCAAGGGCGAACGCGGCGGGCAGTGAGATCAGTAGCTGGAGTCCGACGATGCCGAGCGCGAAAATGAACGAGTTGCCGATGACCTGGGCCGTCAGAAAGTTCCACGCGTCGGCGAAGTTGCTCCAGATCGGGGTCGACGGCAGCAGCGGTTGCGGATATTGGCTGACCTCGGTTGCCGACTTGAGCGATCCAGACACCATGTACAGCAGCGGAGTCGCCAGGATCGCCGCACCGATCAGGATCAGGAGGTAGCGGGACGTGTTGTACGCAATGTGCCGCATCAGCCACGCGCCTTTCTAGCCTTGACGATCACGCGCACCAGCACGACGATGAGCCCCATGAGCACGAGTTGGAACAGGGAGAGAGCACTCGCGTATCCGATGTCTCGGCTGGCGAACGCTTCCTGATATGAGTAGAGCGCGAGGCTTCTGGTGGCGCCGAGCGGACCGCCATCCGTCATGATCAGCGACAGCTCGAATGAGCCGCTGATGAACCCGATTGCCTCGAGAACGGCGACCAAGAGCGTTGTGGGCCAGACGTTCGGCCAGGTCATCGACCAGAGTTGGCGCCACTTTCCAGCTCCGTCGAGGGATGCTGCGGCGTAGATGTCCTCCGGCACGCGCTGCAGACCGGCGAGGTAGAGGATCACAACAAGCGGCAGCGCGGTCCAGATCATGATGACCACGAGCGCAGGGAGCGCCCAGGTCGTATCCGAGAGCCAGTTGGGCCCGTTGATACCGACCAGGGCGAGCGTCTGGTTGATCAGGCCGGACTTCGGGCTGTACAGCGACGCCCAGATCAGTGCGGCCACGGCCGACGACGCGATCATCGGCGCGAAATAAAAGACGCGAAGAATTCCGACGCCGGGCAGGTTCGTGTTGACCAAGACGGCTAGCACGAACCCGATGAGGATGCTCGGCACGACGCCGAGGACCACATACATCGCCGTCACCCCAAGCGATTGCCACATGTCGGCATCCGTGAACAGCCTGACGATGTTGTCGAAGCCGACGAAGGTCGGCGTGCTGAACAGGTCCCAGTCGAAGAACGCGAGCACGAGCCCGGCGATCGCGGGGATGATCACGAAGATGGTGAATCCGAGGAGTGCCGGTGTGACGAACGCCGTCGCGGTCCAGGTGTCGACGCGCTTGCTCTGGCCGCCTCTGGCTTGCCTGCCCGTTTCGGCCGGTTGTGGTTGCCGACGCACGAGCGTGTTGACGGTTGACGCCATCAGATTGTCTCCATTGATCCGGTCCATCAGACGCGTTTCGCGTGGGGCGAGTGCTGCACCCGCCCCACGACGATACGCTGCGTGACCTACTTCTTCTTCGGGGCATCCTTTGCGAGCTGCGCATTGACCGTGTCTTGCGCCTGCGTGAACGCTTCCTTGATCGACATGCCGTTGAGCTCAACCTGCTGGGTCGCCTTGATGGCAGCGTCGGTCAGCGTGGTTCCGGCCGAGCCTGGCAGCGGGGTCATCAGGATGGCGCTGCGAGCCGACTTGGCGAAGCTGCCGATGTTGGCCGGGGGCGTCACATCCCTCCAGGTGCCGTGATCGATGCCCTCGTTCGTCGGCGGGATGGCGTTTGCGACCTTCTCTGCGACCTTCATGCCCTTGTTGGCGTCATAGAACCAGCTCATGAAAGCCCACGCGGCATCCTGGTTCTTCGACGTCTGCGCGATCGACAGGCCGTATGCGCCACCGCCCGCGGTCGACTTGCCGTTGATCTTCGGCATCGGCATGACGTCCCAGTCCTGGTTCGCCATCGTCTGACGGATGCTTGGCACGGTGCCGCTCGTCGCGAACGCCATCGCGACGTTGCCCGACTGGAACTGCAGCTCCTTCGGAGCGGTCGGTGCTGCCGAGTATGGGCCGGACACGTCACCGTATGCGCCGAGCAGCAGGGTCCACGCCTTGATGGCATCCGGGCTTGCGATGTCCATCTTGTTCGTCTTCGGGTTGTAGTAGTCAGCGCCGAATGCCTTCAAGACCGGGCCGGCCGTGAGCAGGTTCCCTCCGTTGACCAGCGGAGAACCAAGACCGACATACTTGCCGCCGCTCTTGGTGTGAATCTCTGCCGCGACGCGGTACATGTCATCCCAGGTCCAGGATGCCTTGGGCAGCTCGGTGACTCCGGCCTTCTTGAACGTGTCCTTGTTGTAGAACAGTGCAACCGAGTCAGCGCTCACCGGCAGGCCCGTGACCTGATCCGGATGCTGCAGCGGGCGGAACAGGCCGACGAACTGGGGCAGGAAGTCATCGATGCGAAGCTTTCCGAGCTTGCCTTCCTTGATGCCAGGCGCCATGTCGAGCGTCACATTGTTGCTTGCCAGCGTGTTGGCCAGCCAGTCCACATTGAAGAACACGTCTGGCAGCTTGCCGCTGATGCGCGCGGTCGCGAGCTGCTGCGCATACGCGGTGCCGTCATCCGTCGTGGCCCTGACCTCGACCTTGCGCTTCGGATACTCCTTCGTATACGCGTCAGCAAACTTTTGGAACGTCGGCTGCAGGGCGCTGATCGTTTGCAGCACGATCTTGCTTCCGTCGACTTTGCCTGCGTCGCCATTTCCGCCCGAGCTGCCGCATGCTGCGAGCATCGGGATTATGGCGAGGGCCGCGAGCGCCGCCAATCCTCTGCGATATCGACGTGAACTACGTGACTTCATTGTGCACTTTCCTCTCGGAGGCTGCTGTGTGTGGCTCCATTTGAAACCTTTCAATGATTATCAATGGACATCCCGCCGCTGTCAAGCCGCGCTTGCCGCCCGACCCCGCTGTTAACGCCGAGTGCTCCCTTGTGGTCATTCCCACGAACGGAAAACGACCATAAGGGAGCACTCGGCGAAGTGGCGCGCGGATGCCCGCACGCGGCTCGTAAACGCGACTAGTGTCCCGGGGTAGCCAGGGCGGGCGCCTCCTCGAGCAGACTGTCGGACTTGGAAGCGAAGAACTTGGTGCCGAACATCATGAGCGCAGCCAAGAACGCGAACACGCCGAGTGACACCACTCCCCACGCGCCGCTATCCGTCGGCGCCGCATCGTTGATGCCGGTTCGCATGAGCGGAGCGACGAACCCACCGAGGTTGCCGAGCGAGTTGATGAGTCCGATGCCCGCGGCAGCCGCCGTTCCGGTGAGGAACGCCGTCGGGTACGACCAGGTGATCGGTCCGACCGCGAGGAAGCTGGCAACCGCAATCGTGATGAACGTGATGCCAAGAATCGGCAGGCCGTTGGATCCAGCCCAGGCAGAACCGAAGATCGCCAACCCGGTGAGGATGTAGAACCCGATGCCCCACCTGCGCCGACGCAGCACGGTGTGAGCCGCGCGTCCGATGAAGTAGCAGACGAACAGGCCGACGAGCCACGGGATGGCGGCCACGAGGCCGACCTGCCATCCGACCTTCTGGCCGAGCAACCCTGCCACCTGCTGTGGCAGGTAGAACGTGGTGCCATAGACCGCGATCTGCAGGCAGAAGTAGATGATGGTGAAGTACCACACCTTCCAGTTCCCCATCGCGCGCCAGATGCCTGACGGGCCCTCTTCGACGCGTACGGTGTCTTCGTGTTTCATCACGCTCGACAGAGCAAGTTTCTCTTCGTCGTTCAAGAACTTGGCTTGCTGTGGATGGTTGATCAGCAGGAAGAGCGCCGCTATACCCGCGAGGATGGCCAGGATTCCTTCACCAGCGAACATGACCTGCCAGCCGTGCCACGGCGTCGCAGCATCACCGAAGCTGATCAGGCCGCCGCTGAGCGGAGCGCCAAGCATCTGGGAGAGCGGCTGCGCCAGGTAGAAGATGGCGAACATCTGCACGCGCACCTTGTTCGGGAACCATTCGGCCAGGAACATGATGATGCCAGGAAACAGTCCGGCCTCGGTGACACCGAGCAGGAATCGCAGCACGATGAACATCGTGTCGTTCGTGGTGAACGCGAATGCCGCAGCAACGACACCCCAGGTGATCGCGATTCTCGCCAGCCAGAAGCGGGCGCCGAACTTCTTCAGCAGCAGGTTGCTTGGCACCTCGAAAAGCGCGTAGCCGATGAAGAAGATGCCGGCTCCGAGCGCGAACGCGCCGTCAGAGACACCGCGGTCGACCTTGAGTGCTTCTTCGGCGAACCCGACGTTTGTTCGATCGAGGAACGCGACGAAGTAGAGGATGACGAGCATCGGCATCAGGTGCCGTGCCGCCTTCGAGATCGCCGACTTGAGCGCAGGGCTCTGCATCGTCGCGCTTTCGACGCGAATGGATGGATTGGACACGGATGTCTCTCCTTTGAGTTCGGTGTTGATGCTGTTCGGTCGGAACAGGTTGGTTAGGTCAGTTGAAAAGCGATGGTGCGATCATCCAGATGCCGACACCGACGAGAACGATGCCGATGGCGAGAAACAGGATGCGTCCCTTGGTCCACGAGCCAGCCATGATGCCTCCTAGTGCATGTAGAGTCCACCGTCGACGTTCAGGGTCTGACCCGTCACGAATCCGGCGTCCTCGCTGATCAGGTATGCGATGGCGGCCGCGATGTCCCGCGGCGTGCCAATGCGGGGAAGAACGCCGTCTGCCGCCATCGCGATCTTGCGTTCATCGGTGAGCGTTCCGCCCATGATGTCTGTGTCGATAGGGCCAGGGGAAACGACGTTGACCGTGACACCCTGCGGGCCGAGCTCGCGGGCGACGCTTCGCGAGAAGCCGATGACGCCGGCCTTCGCCGCCGAATACGGCGTCTTGCTGAACGTTCCTCCGCCGCGCTGCGCAGACACCGACGACAGGCTGACGACCCGTCCTACGCCGTGGCCGACCATCGATTCGACGGCGCGACGCGTGGCGTAGTGCACGCCGTTCAGGTTGATGCTCATCACGCGGTTCCACTCGTCGGCCGTGACCTCGAGATACGGAATGGGAGACGAGACACCCGCCAGGTTCACGAGTGCGACCAGCTGGGGCAGCGCGGCCTCGAGCTCGTCGAACGCCGCGCGAACCTGCGCTTCGTCTGCAACGTTGGCTCCTGCGCCTGCCGCAACGACGCCGTGCTGCTCTGCGACCTCGGCCGCTACGGCCTTCGACGCGGCAGCATCCAGATCGATGATGCCGACGTTCCAACCCAGCTCAGCCAGGTAGTGCGCGGATGCTCGCCCGATCCCGCGCGGCGACGCGGCCCCGGTGAGGATCACGGTGCGCGAGGAGGGGAATGCTGTTGCCATGTCGGATGCTCCAGATTCAGTTCGCGGGTTCAGTTCGCGGGGTCAGTTCGCGGGGTCGGTGGGCGCCGGGTCTGTCGCGGCAGGTTCTGTCGCTGCCGGGCCGATCGGCGCTGGGCCGAGCTCGTCCATCAGCTTCTTGATCGCCACGTATGCCTTGTTGCGGTATGCGACCAACTCGGGAGTGCGGTCCGCAGGAACGTTCAGGTAGCCTGCACCAGACTTGGTGCCGAACTTGCCCTCGTCGACCAGCTTCTGCAGTGAAGGCGGCGTGGCGAAACGCTCTGGCCACCGCGTTTGCAGCGACTCGTAGCAGAACGCGTAGACATCCAGTCCAGCCATGTCTGCGATGGCGAACGGACCGAACACCGGCAGACGAAAACCGAAGGTCGTGCGCACGATCGTGTCGACGTCTTCAACCGTCGCGATGCCCTCGTCGACAATCTGCGTCGCCTCTTCGAACAGCGCATACTGCAGGCGGTTCAGCACGAATCCGGTCGAGTCCTTCACGCGAGCGGTCTCTTTGCCTGTTGCTCCCACGATCTCTTCCGCAACAACAACTGCCGCGTCATCGGTGCCGGGGTGCGGAATCAGCTCGACACCAGGGATGAACGGCGCCGGGTTGGAGAAGTGGATGCCGAGGAACCGTTCAGGACCCGTGACGGCCTCTGCGAGCGACGCGATGAGGATGGTCGACGTGTTCGAGCCGATGATCGCATCCGGGCGGGCGGCTTCGCTGATTCTGCGCAGCGTCGCGTGCTTGATCTCGAGCTTCTCAGGCACTGCTTCTTCGATGAAGTCGGCGTTGGCCACGGCATCCTCGATCGAGGCGGCTGGCGACACGTTCGCCGAAATGCGCTCGACGGCATCCGCGGGGAACAACCCGTCTGCGACGAACTGCTTCGCCTCCTCGATCAGTCGTTCGTAGTTTGTGCGTGCGATCTCCTCGGAGATGTCCGAGATGAGCACGGTGTTGCCCGCGAGGGCGAGCACCTGGGCGATGCCGCCGCCCATGTAACCGGAGCCGACGATGGCGATGGTGCGTGTGGTCATGATGATTCCTTACTTCGAG
>DATMTC010000124.1:0-9302 GCA_035565115.1 Microbacteriaceae bacterium
TGCCACCAGCTGACCGAGTTCGCGGATCCGCTTCGGGAATTTGCGGATGTTCACCGCCCAATGCGCGCGCGTAACGTCGGGAATCACCACATGCAGCCGAGAACCGTCTGGCAGTGACGCGTCGACGAACGGACTCGACACGTCAACCCGACGGCCAGACGATTGCAGCATCCGCTCCACCAGGTCATGCACCTGCCCGTCGGTCAGCACGGTGTCCGTCAGTTCGGAGACCCCCGACCTGGCCACGAAGACCCTGGACGGAGCATTGATCCAGATCTCTTCGACCTCTGGGTCGTCAAGAAATGGCTGAAGCGCACCGAACCCGGTCAGTGATGCAACGATCTGTTGGGCGGCGACCTCCTCGTCCGCGATCAGCGGCATCGATCCGCCCAAGGCGCGTTCACTGTATCTGCGCAATTCCTCATGCACGTAACGAGAGGCGTGCGCTTGACCTGAAGCAAGATCAACGCCGTCACGGCGAACCCGCTCGCGCACGCGATCTGTGATGAGTCGAACAGCATCGGTCATTCCAGCATGATGCTCTATTTCGCGATCGGCTCGCAGAAGTTATCCACAGGCGGGCTGGGTTAGGGTTGCCTAAGCCCCTGCTTGACACGGCTGAATGGAGAGAATCGGATGCTGCACGCCGCCGCACTCGATGAGCAGCTGAGTGGCGTGCTCTCGACAACGGGTGTTGTCATCTTCTATCTCGTTGTGTGGGGACTTGTTTTTGCAGGGACCGCTGTGTTCCTTGGCATCTTCATCCCGTTCATTACAGGAGACTCGCTCTTGTTCGCCGCCGGGATCGTCACGGCGGCCAGCGCAAATCTCAACAGCGCCAATCTCAACAGCGCAAACCTCAACATCGTGGTGCTGGCCGCAGGCGTCGGCATTGCGGCGTTCCTCGGCGACCAGGTCGGCTTCGTGCTCGGCCGACGCTACGGCCGCAGCTACCTCGACAGGCACGGAGGCCGTCGAACGCAAGCCGCGATAGCGAAAACCGAGCATTTCTACCGCACGTTCGGATGGTGGGCAATCGTGGTCGCGCGCTTCATGCCATGGGCCCGCGTGTTCATCCCGGTCATCGCAGGCGTCGGACGGATGAACTACTACCGTTTTCTCACCAGCAATCTCGTCGGCGCGCTCGCCTGGGGCGCCGGAATGACCGTTGTGGGGTACTTTGCCGCGTCGATCCCCGGCGTGAAGGGCGCAGCGTACGTCATCGGCGGATGCTTCATTCTTGCGTCGATTGTTTTCGGCATCCGCGCATGGCGCGCCGATCGCAGGGCAAGCAGAGCGGATGCGCCGTCCCAGGTCGCGGCCGACGGCTCTTAGGCGCCGATACACTGGGTTTCGCAACACGGCAAAGACACTCGCGGGAGTGGTGAAATTGGCAGACACGCAGGATTTAGGTTCCTGTGCTTTCGAGCGTGGGGGTTCAAGTCCCCCCTTCCGCACAACTCGCCCGGCTCGATCCACCGGGTGACACGAGCCTCGTACCAGAGGATGATGTTTGCTCGGATTATCCGCTTCTCTGCCTTTTCTGGGGCTCACCTCGGTAAACTTCACAGCGAATACATTCGTTCGCCACCGCCGACGGGCGCCGAGACCCGCAAGCCTAAATGGCCGCCGCCGACTGGAGCACTGTGATCCACACCGCACTCATTCCTTGGCTCGACCCCAACGCGATCATCACCACTGCGGGGCCGTGGGCCTTGCTTGTGGTGTGCGCGATCATTTTCGCTGAAACCGGCCTGCTGATCGGTTTCCTCTTCCCAGGCGACACGCTGTTGATCATCATGGGGCTACTCACCTTTCAAGGCATCGGCATTGACATCTGGTGGGTGTGTCTTGCCATCGGGTTCGCCGCGTTTCTCGGTGGTGAAGTCGGGTATCTCATTGGCAAAAAGGCGGGTCCCCGGGTCTTCGAGCGCAAAGAAACTGGTCTGTTCAGCGTGAAAAACGTGCAGCGCACGAACGCGTTCTTCGAACGATTCGGCCCGCTCGCAGTCATCCTCGCCCGGTTCGTGCCCGTGGTGCGCACATTTGCACCGGTCGCCGCGGGTGTTGGCAAGATGAACTACAAGAAATACAGTCTTTACAACCTCACCGGCGCTTTGATCTGGGGCGCGGGCGTCACGCTCGTCGGATTTCTGCTTGGCTACATTCCACCTGTCGCTGACTTCGTTCAGCACTACATCGACCTGATCCTCATCGGAGCGGTCGTTCTCACAGTGGTTCCAGCAGCGTTCCACTACTTCCAGTCGGCCCACAAGGCGAAGAAGAATGCGGCCGCCAGCGAAGCCACGTCAGCGAACACTCTCGATGAGAAGGCGGTCGGCAAGCCGAGCGACTGACTCTTCACCGATCACCTGTGATGCGGATCCTCGTGCTCTGCATGCTCAGACGGTTCAAGTTGGAACGTCGAATGCGCGACATCGAAGTGTTGGTCGAGGCATCCTGACAGGGTGTCGAGCAGCGCGCCCGCGTTGCCCGACGCGAACACGGCAGGCTCGACAACGACGTGCGCCGTGAACACGGGAGCGCCAGAGGTGATCGCCCAGACGTGCACGTCGTGCACAGCGACAACACCGGGTTCGGCGAGGATGTGCTTGCGGATCAACGCCACGTCGGTATCGACGGGAGCCGACTCGCTCAGAACCCGCACTACGTCGCGCAGTAGCAGGAATGCGCGAGGCACGATCATGACAGCGATCAGCAGTGACGCGAGCGCATCGGCCTGCACGAACCCGGTCGTCAGGATCACGATCGCGGCGATGATGACGGCGATCGAGCCGAGCAGATCACCGAACACCTCAAGGTACGCACCCCGCACGTTGATCGAGCGATCGGCGGCCTGGCGCAAAACCAGCATGGCTGCGATGTTCGCGACCAGTCCGATCCCAGCAACCACCAGCATCGGAACGCTGTGCACATCTGCATGCGCACCGTCGAGCAGACGCGAGATCCCGCCGATGCCGACGGTGACCGCGACGACCACCAGGATTGCTCCGTTGATGAGTGCACCGAATACCTCGGCGCGCTGGTAGCCGAACGTCTGTCTGTCTGTGGCCGGCCGTGCGGCGATCACCGTGGCGATCAACGCGATGATCAGCCCGGCGAGGTCGCTGAGCATGTGACCCGCATCAGCGAACAGGGCAAGCGATCCGCTGATCAGCGCTCCGCCGATTTCGACCAGAAGCACCACGCCGACAATGGCAATGGCAATCGTCAGACGCGTGCGGTTCGCGCTGTGTTGCGCGTGATCGTGGCTCACGCTGTCAACGGTAGGCGTCTGAGTCGCGCCCAACAAGTGAGGACAGCGCAGGGATGATCTCAGCGAGCGCACGAGCACGGTGGCTCATCCGGTTCTTCTCGTCTGCGCTCAACTCGGCTGAGGTGAGCTCAGCGCCATCCGGGATGAAGATCGGGTCGTAGCCGAACCCATTTTCTCCTCGCGCGCCAGAGGCGATGCTGCCAGGCCAGATTCCCTCGACCACGGTTTCGGCTGCAGGTGCATCTTGTCTCGGCACCACGAGCGCGATCGTCGCGTTGAAATGGGCACCGCGGTGCTCCTGCCGAACATCGGATAGCTGTGCGAGCAGCAGGCCCAGGTTCGCCTGAGCGTCACCGTGGCGGCCGGCCCATCTGGCCGAGAAGATTCCGGGTGCGCCGCCAAGCACGTCAACGCAGATGCCCGAGTCGTCGGCCAGCGCTGGCAGTCCAGAGTGCGCCGCGGCAGCGCGCGCCTTGATCAACGCGTTCTCGGCGAACGTCACACCGTCTTCGACCGGTTCAGGCCCGTCATAGCCGACGATCTGCAGCCACGGCAACGCGGCCCCGAGCATCCGCTGGAACTCCTCGACCTTGTGCGCATTGTGCGTTGCGAGCACAACTTTGGTTCGATTGGTCACGACTCCTCGGCAAGCGCTTCCGCTTGCAACGCGGCCAGCGACGTCGTGCCGCCGAGTGCAAGATCGAGCAGCGAGTTGAGTTCTGTCCGGTCGAACGGCGCACCTTCTGCCGTGCCCTGAACCTCAACGAACAGTCCTCGGCCTGTGACGACCACGTTCATGTCGGTTTCGGCTCGCACGTCCTCAACATATGCCAAATCGAGCATAGGTTCGCCGTCGATGATCCCGACCGACACGGCTGAAACGCTGTCGATGAGTGGAACCGCTTTCTGGCCGATGAATTTGCGCGAGCGCCCCCACTCCAGAGCATCGGCCAGCGCCACGTAGGCGCCGGTGATCGCCGCGGTGCGCGTGCCTCCGTCAGCCTGCAACACGTCGCAGTCGAGCACAATCGTGTTCTCACCGACCGCTTTCATGTCCACGACGGCTCGCAGACTCCTGCCGATCAACCGGCTGATCTCGTGCGTGCGTCCACCGATCTTGCCGCGTACGGACTCGCGATCCATCCGGTCGTTCGTCGAACGAGGCAGCATCGAGTACTCCGCCGTCACCCAACCTTTGCCCTTGCCTGCCATCCAGCGCGGAACGCCATTGGTGAACGACGCGGTGCACAGCACGCGCGTGCGGCCGAACGAGATGAGCGCACTGCCTTCCGCCTGTTCGCTCCAACCGCGTTCGATGGTGATCGGGCGAAGCTGGTCGACGGTGCGGCCGTCTTTTCGGATGGTCTCAGTCATGCAGTCAGCCTATCGATGCCGAACCGACCACATTGATCGCGGCGGTATGCACACGGTCAACACGTGCGACGCCGGTGCCCATCAGCTGGTGGGCAAGCCGCATGAAGCCTTCGGTGTCGTCGCCGGTCGCCTCATACCTCGTGGCTGGCGCTTCAGCAGAGGATCGCTCGATGCCACGCTCGACGAGCACCCGGTACACGTCGTTGGCCGTTTCGTCATCGCTGGAGACGAGCGTGACGTCTTCGCCCATCACGTATGAAATCGCGCCCCTTAGCAGCGGATAGTGCGTGCATCCGAGCACGAGGGTGTCCACACGTGCGTCACGAAGGGGTGCGAGGTAGCCGCGCGCGGCATCCAGCAGCTCCGGGCCGCTCGTGACGCCGGCTTCGACGAACTCGACGAACCTGGGGCACGCCTGCGTGAACAGTTTCAAATGAGGGGCAGCGGCGAACGCGTCTTCGTACGCGCGGGAGTTGACCGTCCCGAGCGTGCCGATGACACCGACCCTGCCGCTCCTGGTCGCGCTGACAGCGCGTCGAACAGCGGGCTGGATGACCTCGACCACAGGAACCGAATAGCGTTCACGCGCATCGCGCAGCATTGCGGCCGATGCCGTGTTGCACGCGATCACAAGCAGCTTGACGCCCTGGTCGACAAGAAAATCGAGCGCTTCAAGTGCGTAGCCGCGCACGTCGGCGATCGGCTTGGGTCCGTATGGCGAGTGGGCAGTGTCTCCGACATACAGGATCGATTCGTTCGGCAGCTGGTCGCGCACAGCTCGCGCGACGGTGAGCCCGCCCACCCCCGAGTCGAAGATTCCGATTGGTGCGTCAGTCACGAGAACCAAGCGTAATCGATGGCGTGTTCATGACCGCTGTGCCTCTAGGCTGAGCGTGTGATCGGCTCATCCGCATTTCGAACAGACCGCTACGAACTCACGATGCTCGACGCCGCGCTTCAGGCAGGCACCCACGAGCGCGAGTGCGTCTTCGAAGCGTTCACGCGGCACTTGCCCGGGGGCAGACGATACGGGGTGGTGGCTGGGATCGGCCGCCTGCTCGAGCTCATCGACGCGTTCAGGTTCACCGATGTGGAACTGAGTTGGCTTGGCGAGAACCACGTCGTTCGCCCCGCCACGCTGGATTGGCTGGCGAACTATCGCTTCAATGGCAGCATCCGCGGCTATCGAGAGGGCGAGGTCTATTTTCCCGGTTCTCCCCTGTTGGTCGTCGATGCACCGTTTGCAGAGGGCGTGATTCTTGAAACGCTCATCCTGAGCGTGCTGAACTACGACTCGGCCGTCGCATCTGCAGCGGCGCGCATGGTGTCCGCGGCCGCGGGCAGACCGCTTGCCGAAATGGGATCGCGCCGCGCCAACGAGCATGCGGCCGTTGCCGCGGCACGGGCCGCATACATTGCCGGATTCGGTGCCACATCCAATCTCGAGGCAGGCCGCCGTTGGGGCGTGCCGACAATGGGGACGGCCGCACATTCGTTCACACTCTTGCACGACAGCGAAGAGGATGCGTTCCGCGCGCAGGTCGACACTCTCGGCTCAGGGACCACGCTGCTTGTCGACACGTTCGATGTGCACGCAGCGATCGATCTTGCCGTGAAGGTCGCAGGCACCGAGCTTGGTGCGGTGCGACTCGACTCAGGCGATCTGCCGTCGCTGGTGCGCGCTGTGCGCGCGCAACTGGACGACCTGGGCGCACGCAATACGAAGATCACCGTCACCAACGACCTTGACGAGTACACAATCGCGGCGTTGGCGGCTTCCCCTGTCGACTCGTACGGGGTTGGCACGTCGGTCGTCACGGGCTCGGGGGCTCCAGCATCCGGCATGGTGTACAAGCTCGTTGCGCATCGTGACAACACGGGCGAGTGGGTGTCAGTCGCGAAGAAATCCGATGGCAAGACGAGCATGGGCGGGCGCAAACATCCGATTCGCCGGTTGGATGAGTCTGGCACCGCCGTCGCCGAGGCGATCCATATTGTCGGCGGTCGTCCTGCCAGTGACGCGGGCCGGGAGCTGCTTGTTCCGTTGATCGTCGACGGCGCGCTGCAAGGCGAACACCTCGGCGCTGCCGGAGTTGCAGCGGCACGTGAGCATCGAGCATCCGCTGTCGCCGAACTTCCCGCTGAAGCGTTCCGCCTTGGTCGCGGCGATCCGGTTCTGCCGACGGTTTACCTGTAGCAGCTGGCCTGTTACTCGGCCTTCAGCCGTTCGTAGATCTCTTTGCACGTCGGGCAGATCGGGAACTTCTCCGGATCACGGCCCGGCGTCCACTTTTTTCCGCACAGCGCCTTGACCGGCTTGCCCGTTACGGCTGACTCGAGAATCTTGTCTTTCTCGACGTAGTGGGAGAAGCGCTCGTGATCGCCTGGTTCGATGGTTTCCTGCTCGAGCAGTTCCTCGAGTTCGCGCTCAAGCGTCGCGGTCCCCCCGCCGTCCTGACCGCCCGAATCCGGGTTGCCGTACGGCTCGGAAATGCTGTCGTAATTCATGCATTCATTCTACGACGCCATGCATCGATGGCAGCTGCGGTGGCCGAGCTGCGCGTTCAGTCAGCGCGCATGGCAGCCGCCATGATCTCCGGGCCGCGACGCGCGAACGCCGCCGCTCCGGCGAGTACGCCACAGACCAGCACGACGATGCCGAGCCCGAGTCCGGCGAACAGGGTCTGCTCGAGCCACTCCGGCGAGTCGGTGATCCCCAGAACGCCGAGGGCGACGATCGGTGAGGAGAGCACAAGGATTGCGAGGAAGCTGATCGTCTGAATCGTCGCGGATGCCGCGGTCGTCGTCTGAGGCTGCGCGAAGGGGCCGTCGTTCGGCTTTGTGGCCGGGTACGGAAACAAGGCGGACGTCAGGCTGGACAGGCCGATCCCGATCAGCAGCACAGCCGAGCTCACGCCGATCACCGCCGGCATGACGTCCCAATCCCCGTAGAAGATCACGGTGAGCACCGACCCGACGACGATGATCAGGATTCCGATCAGCAGGACCGGCAAGAGTCGGCCGACTCGATCGGCCAGGCCGCGTGTTCCTGACACAACGTGCAGCCAGACGGCGGTGCTGTCGTATGCGACGTCATTGTGGATGGCCCAGCCGAGGAACAGGCACACGAGTGGCAATGGGAACAGTGCGGCGATGTGACCGGGGACGCCAGCGATTATGAGTGCACTCACCGCCACGAGCGGCACAGCTGGGATGATCAGCAGTGACACCCAGTAGCGACGATCCCGCGCGAAGTATGTCAGGCTCCTGGCTGCGATCGCACCTGCCGGCGTGTGAGGAAGCACGCCGAACCAACCGAGTCCAACGTACCGCTGCGCCGTCGTCTCTTTGACCGTGGTCACAAGCAGAACGGCCACGAGTGCACGCCAGGCGCTCCACAACACCGCGACGAACGCGACAGCGATCAGGAGTTTCAGGATGGATGCACCCCACTGCCCGAGTGAAGCATCCGCAGGAGCCGCCCACACGGCGCCGAGCGGGGTCCAACTGAGCCAGTCGGCGACGCGATGCAGAGAACGCAGACCGCTGTTGCTCCAATCGACCCCGGTCAGAAGAAGCGCGATCGGCACGCCGGCGACCATGACAAGCACGGCAATCACGCTGCCGAACCCGCGAGCACGGCCACTTCTGAATATCAGTGCGGCGACGGATGACATCACCCGTGCGATCATCGCGCAGGTGGCGATCGCCACGGCAGCGCAGAGTATCGCCACAACCGTGCTGCCCGGGTTGTGCGACCAGGTCACGATCGTCGCGACCGAACACACAGCAACGATCAGGCTGGGGATACTCACCACCGCCACGACCGACAGCGATGCTGCCAGTCTGCCGTTCGATATGCCGAACAACGCGAAGCGGCGTGGATCCATGCGGTCATCTGCCCCGAACAGCACGGGAAGCACGATGAAACCGACGACAGCCGTTGCACCGCCGATCACGACGATGCTGCGCACGAGCTCGACATCGCTTGCCGAGCGTGCCGCAACGAGGGCACCGAAGACCAGAACCGTCAGAAATGTTCCGTAAACGATCCCGACGATAAGTCCGAACAACTGCCATGGAGTGCGGCGGAACATGTTCGCCGTCATCCGCAGCTTCAGTCCGAGAAGCTGTGCAACCATTCCATACCCTCCGCGGCCTTCTGGCCGCCCGCCAACTCGACGAAGCGATTTTCGAGGGTGTCGCCCGACCGAACCTCGTCGACCGGGCCAGCAGCGAGCACTTTGCCGTGCACGATGATCGCGACGCTGTCACATACGCGCTGGATGAAATCCATGCCGTGACTCGACAACACAACGGTGCCGCCTGCTGCAACGTATTTCTGAAGAATCTCGATGACCGTTGCCGCCGAGACCGGATCGACGGACTCGAACGGCTCGTCGAGCACGAGAAGTCGTGGCGAGTGAATCATCGCGGCCGCCAGTGCGACCTTTTTCGTCATGCCCGCCGAATAGTCGGCGACCAGTCGGCCGAGTGCGTCCTGAAAGCCGAATGCGACCGCCAGGTCTTCTGCGCGATCTTTGACTGTACGTGAATCCAGCCCGCGCAGCGTGCCAGCGTAATAGAGCAGTTGTGCACCGGTGAGCCGATCGAACAACCGCAATCGGTCGGGAAGCACCCCGATCGACCG
>DATMTC010000125.1:0-2258 GCA_035565115.1 Microbacteriaceae bacterium
CACCCAACCGCTGCTCATCCACCCCACTCGCATCGCCCGCGGCGGCATCGGCGGCGAACGCGTCCAGGTCAGCATCCAACGCGGCGGCCGCATCGCCGCCCGCCCAGTTCGGTCGGATCGTCATACCCCAATTATAGAACATATCTACGAGACCGGCAAGGCATAGCTAGGCAACCACATCGAACGTTTGCCCTACCGCCGCGCGACAGAGAAGTCGCGACGGCACGGCAAAGCTGTGCCACAGCCACAGCCACAGCCCGCGCGACAGCGACTTGGCGGAACCGAAGCGCCTAGCGGCGACGGATCGCCGACACTCCGAACCAGACGGCCGCGCCGACTGCCGCAACTGCCGCAACACCTGCTGCCGCGAACGCAGCGGGATGCTCCTGACGGAATATGCGGGCCGCCCGCTTGGCACGCTTAGGGACGTTCAGCTTGTATTCGATGGCGTTGATCGCCGAGGCGAGCTCGGCGCGAGCACGACGAACGTCGATCGATGGCTCAGTGGTCATACTTGCCCATCCCCTTGATCGCGCTGATGTCTTCTCTGATGCTTGCCTTCGTCTCTTCCGGCATCAGTGGAGTGGCCTTCTTCAGCGACACAATGCCGACCAGCGCCAGGATGATCGCGATGATGAGCAGGCCAGCGGCGGTGAGAAGCGCCGCAAGCCATCCGGGGAAGACCAGAGCCAGCGCGAACACTGCCGCAATGACCAACGCCTCCATCAGGAAGAACAACAGCACGGCAGCGCCGAGGAATAGCCCGATCCCAATGCCAGCGCTGATGGCCTTGCGCTTCAACTGTGCGGTCAGCTGCGCCAACTCTGCCTTGACCAGAGCCATGAAAAGTCCCGGAAGTTGGCCGACTAACGCGAACAGGGACTGTGAGCTCTTCGGCTCGTATCCGTCTGACATCTCAATCACCGTCCTTCGGTGTTCGGGATCACTCGGAGTCTGCCGACGGCTTGCTCTTGGCGCGCGTGCTTGCCGGCTTCTTCGCTGCTGTTCCGCCTGACTTGGTCGACGCAGCCTTGGTTGCTGAGGCCTTCGTCGCTGCGGTCTTCGTCGCTGCCTTCTCGCTTGGCGGCGCGGCAGGTGCGGTGACGTTCGCAGCGCTCGATTCCGATGCAGCTTGCGATGCCGACGCCTGCTTCGACGTGTTCTTGCGCGAGTTGACCAGCGACGTGAACGCCTTCTGGGCGCCGTCAGCAATCGCGCTTGGGATGTCGCCCACGCGCTGCGCGGCAAAATCCTTCACCTGCTCGACCTGATTCTGCACGCCTGGAGTCTCCCAAATGCGCTCAGCAGCCCCTCTAATCTGCTCATACCGTTTGCGTCCCGCGCGAGCACCGAGCACGTAACCGACTGCTGCCCCCGCGACGAAAAGAAGCTTGCCTTTCATGGATACCCCGATCGTCAGTCCTTTTCGGTCAATGACTTCCAGCGTAGACCCCGCACCCGCGACGCTGCCTCTTTCGCATCTGGAATCGTCGATGCCAAACCCGTACCCGCGAGCCAGGAACCCGAAACTTCCAGTCCCTCCACAGCTGTGACGGCCGTATGAACGGCCGTGATGCGCTCACGTTCTCCCCTGACGGCATGAGGAACAGCGTTGATCCAGCGCGTGCGCGCGAATCCAAGTACGTCGGATGCCTGCAACGGAATATTCAAAAGCCCCGCGGCCTCGCGCGTGGCAAGGGCGCGGAATTCATCGTCGTCGAGCGCGTGCGCAGGATTCTCGGACCCGACCCGCCCGTACGACAGCCGCACGACGTGTATGTCCGGCCCGGTCGATTCGGCGAGCCACGACCACTTCGCCGTGGAGTGGGTGAGCGCCTTCGCTTCGAACGGAGCCTCATCGGCCACGAGAAGACCGGTGCCTCGAGGGGCGGCGTTCAGAGCAGGTGCGCGCACAACGAGTGTCGCCAATTCAACAGGGCTGCCCTGCGGCCAGTCGAGTTCGGCCAAACCCGCTGTGGATGGCGCGGCTGTGCGCAACAGTTCGAGCGCTGCGGCCGCCGGCGTCGCGATCAGCACAATATCGGCGCTGAGCGTCTGGCCGTCTGCGAGCACGACGCTCCAGCGCGCGGGGCGTTCGGTCGCTGAGCTTGGGCCCACGCCGCCGGTTCCGAACGATTCGAAGAATCGGTCGGCCGTGCCGGTGGGGAGCGAAGCGACGTCTGGGGTCACTTCGACGAGTTCAGTGACCGGCTCCCAGTCGTGCAGCCCCGCCACGGCACTCCCGGTGCGGATCTCGG
>DATMTC010000126.1:0-1730 GCA_035565115.1 Microbacteriaceae bacterium
CCAGGCGATTCGCGGGCAGGCTCGCTGATCAGTTGAATCTCTTCGTCGCCGATCTCTGGGCGCTCGGCGTATA
The DNA here is from genome assembly GCA_035565115.1 of Microbacteriaceae bacterium. Classification (GTDB taxonomy): domain Bacteria; phylum Actinomycetota; class Actinomycetes; order Actinomycetales; family Microbacteriaceae; genus Rathayibacter_A. Next base: position 74 of record DATMTC010000126.1, read on the forward strand.
GCGCGCGCCGGTCGGCACCGTCGAGCCAGTTTCGAGCCGTCTGCGCGTTGCGGAACCGGTCGACGATCACCAGGTCGTCCTGCCCGGCGGACGGTGGAACGACCGTGCTGCCGATGAATCCAGGGCAGTTCGCGAGCGCTTCGTCCACCCGTGCCTGCCACCGGTCGTAGCTCGAGTCGTCGGCCGCAACGCGACGATGGATCACGATCGAGACCAGCGCATCATCCACGAGCGCGAGGGATTCCATGTCGCTAGCCCTTCTTATATGCCCGCTCGCCGAGTATCCACGTCTCGTCGACATTGCGTTCGTCGCCGACCATCATGACGCCGAACAGCAGGTTTGCGGCATCCTCGATCGTCGCCGGGCCGTGCTCGGCGACCAGCGATTGATGCCAGGCCATCGCCGTCGGTCCCGCAGTCCAGTCGATGGCGACAAAGTCGGCCTCCTTGCCGACGTCGAAGCTGCCGAGATACTCGTCGATGTACAGCCCTTCGGCGCCCCCGAGCGTGAGCGACCAGAAGGCGCGGTAAGCGGACAGCTTGTTGCGTTCCGATTCTGCGAGGTCTTGGGCCGCCGGGTTGACGCTGCCGTCGAGCATCGTGTTGTTGAGCATCCCGACCTTGTATGCCTCTTCGAGAACGCTCAGCATGCTGAATCGGTTGCCGCCACCGACATCGGTGCCGAAAGACAACTTGACGCGCTTGTCTGGGTCGGTTGCTCGGCCGAGCCTGAACAGGCCGCTGCCCAGGAATAGGTTCGAGCACGGGCAGAACGTCACGGATCCGCCCGAGTCGTGAAGCCGCCCGAACTCGCTGTCCGAGAGCCACACGCCGTGGCCTCCCGAGAACTTCGGCCCGACGAGGTCGTACTTCTCGTACACGCTGAGATAGTCGCTGCAATCCGGATGCTCCCGAAGCAGACCTCTGACCTCGGCGGGGTTCTCGGAGATGTGAGTATTGATCCACAGATCCGGATTTTCCTGCTTGAGCCTTTGGCATGCCGCCAGCAGCTCGTTGGATGCGCCAAGGCCGAATCGTGGAGTGATGGCGTAGAGGATGCGATTCTTGCCGTGGTATTTCTCGATCAGCGCCGTGCTGTCTCGATAGAAGTTCTCCGGCGTGTCCAGGGTGTCAGCTGGGGCGTAGCGGTCGATGCCGGTCAGCCCGCCGATCACCCGCATCTTGCGCTTGTTGGCCTCGTCGAAGAACGCTTCGGTCGACACAGGTGAACTGGAGGTGAACGCCTGCACGGTCGTCGTGCCTGCCGCGAGCACGTTGTCGAAGAAACGCGATGTGCCAGCATCCGCATACTCCCGATCCGCATATTTGGACTCCTCGGGGAACACGGTGTCGGTCAGCCACGGGAGCAGCTGCTGCCCGAAAGCGCCGAGAGCGCGGGTCTGCGGCACGTGGATGTGACCGTCGATGAACCCTGGCGTGATGATGCGGTCGGCGATGTGTGTCACCTCCACGCCGGGGTTGCGTGAACTCACATCCGAGTAGCTGCCGAAATCGGAGATGATCCCGTCCGTGACGATCAGCAGACCGTCTGCAACGAATCGCGCGGCATCCTGCTCACTGCCGACGTGTTTCCACGGGTCATCCACGAAGTCGAAGAACGTTCCACGGATGCCGGTGGTTGTCATGATGCTCCCCT
>DATMTC010000127.1:0-5971 GCA_035565115.1 Microbacteriaceae bacterium
CGACGTCGACGGCATTGCCGCCGCCGTGCGGCCGGACACCGGACTCGTCATTCTCGAGACGCCTGCGAATCCGACACTCGAACTGATCGATATCGCGGCCGCAGTGCGCTCAGCGGGAACGGTACCCGTACTCGTCGACAATACGTTCGCCTCCCCCGTGCTCCAACGACCGGCAGACCACGGTGCGAGCCTCGTGCTGCACAGTGCGACGAAGTACCTCGGCGGTCACGGAGACGTGATGGGTGGGGTTGTCGCGACCAATGACGCCTGGGCCAAGCGGCTGCGTCACGTGCGCGCTCTCACCGGTGGGTTGCTGCACCCGTTCGCGGCATACCTGCTGCACCGTGGTTTGCGCACGCTGCCGATCCGAGTTCGTGCGCAGCAGCAGACCGCACGCGAACTCGCGGAACGGCTGCAGGCGCATCCGGCCATCGAGCGCGTGCTTTACCCTGGGTTGCCCGGTCAGGACCCGCTCGGGCTGCTCGGCAGACAGCTCGACGGTCCTGGCTCGCTCATGTCGATCGAACTGGCAGGCGGATACGATGCGGCAGCTGAATTCACCGAAAGCTGCCGGTTGGTGACCCACGCCGTTTCACTCGGTGGCGTCGACTCGCTGGTGCAGCACCCCGCCTCGCTCACTCACCGCCCGGTTGAGGCGAGCGCGAAACCGCACGCAGGCGTTGTGCGGCTGTCGATCGGGCTTGAACACGTCGATGATCTGACAGCCGACCTCATGGCAGCACTGGATGCTGTCAGCGCGAGCGAATCCGCCGCACGATCAGGGGTGTGAGCCCCCACATCCCAGCGATCACGACGAGCGCCACCACGCCTGCGACCACTCCTGCCACTGTGCCGACCACGACGTCGAAAATGAACAGAACAACGCCAACAACGAGCGTTCCGACCGCGATCAGCGTCGCGCGCAGAATGCCATTGCCGATGACCACCATGCGTTCCTTGACATGTCGTCTGAACAGCCAACGGTGCAAGCTGACCGGCGCAAGCCCAAGTGCCGTGCTCACCGCGGCAAGGCCGACCAGAACCAGATAGATCGTCACCTGGTACCCGACGAGCTCTGTGAACCGATTCTGGAACGCCAGCGCAAGCAGGAACCCTGTAATGATCTGAGTTCCGGTCTGCGTGACCCGCAACTCCTGCAAAATCTCATACCAGTTGCGATCCGACCGCTCAGCGCTCGTCTCGTCGCGTCCGTCGCCGTCCGGGTCGTCCACCGAGTCCATCGTTCGATTATGGCGCTAATGCGTGTCACGCGGAGGTCTGGAAAGCGCCGCTCGACGGCATCGGCCGCATCGTACTCTCGCGTGTTTCAGCGGCTTGAGGTCAAGAGCTCCTCGAAGCCGAGACGTGTGACGAAGTCTTGTTTCTCGGCCTCGGCAACCTCCAGCACCTTTTGGGTGTGCGACTGGGTGAAGTCGACGACGCTGCGGAAAGGTCGCTCCGCAGGCGGGAGCGCGAGGATCCGGGCTACCTCAACGCCGACGCTCGAGGGGTGCGCATCGACGGACGGGTCGAAGAGGTTCGCAGTGGCCTCTTCGTTCCGAGCCAGCAGCGGGTCGAGTTCGGCATATTGTGCGGTCACCGCGTCGTCGGAAGCATGACCGGCGTTCGGGAAATGCTCCGTGCCGGTGGTGAATGCTCCTGGCATGACGATGACCGTGTCGATGCCGAAATGGTTCGCCTCGTATGCGGTGACCTGTGCGAGCGCATCAAAGGCGAACTTGGACGCGACATACGGGCCAAGGAAGGGTGGGGCCACCACGGTAGTGGTGCTGCCGATGTACAGCAAGGTTCCGCTTCGCCGTTGGCGCATGTGCGGTAGTACCGCCCGGTTGACTCGGTGAGCACCTATCGTGTTGATGTCGAACAGGTGTGCCACGTCTTCCGCAGTGAACGCCTCTGTGTACCCGACGAGCAGGTGCGCGGCGTTGTGCACCACGACATCCAGTTGACCTTGCTCGGCGATGACGGTGGCGACGGCTTTGTCAGCGGAGTCTTGCGATTGCACATCGAGTTCGACGGTGTGAATCACAGGCCCACCTTCTTCTCGCAGAGAAGAGGCGCGGTCCTGGTTGCGACCTTCGACGTCGCGCATGCTGGCGTAGACCGTATGCCCGTCTTTCGCCAGGGCGAGCGCGCTGTAGCGGCCGATGCCCGTTGCGGCGCCGGTGATGAGAACTGTAGACATGGTCAGGATTCCGATCGAGTGAGATGGGGGCCAGCGCGGAGTATGCCTTCGGTTGCTGCCGCCTGGGCACGACTCACGCAGCGCCGCCGTTGACGTAGAGGACTTGTCCGTTGATCCAGCGGGCGGGCCCGGCAAGAGTTGCCACGATCTGCGCGATGTCATCGGGTGTGCCGAGCCGGCCCATGGGGTTGAGACCTGCGATGCGGTCCATCAGCTCTTGAGGTTTTCCTGCACGGAACAGCGGCGTATCCGTCGGGCCGGGCGCCAAGGCGTTGACCGTGACATCCCGTCCGGCAAGTTCCCTGGCCAAAATGAGGGGAAGCGCTTCGGCGGCGCCTTTCGACATCGCATACGCGCCATACGAGGGCGTCTGCAGGCGCGTGATCGTAGTCGAGAACAGCACGATGCTTCCGCCGGCGCGTGCTCGACGGGCCGCCTCACGGGCGACGAGGAACGTGCCGCGGATGTTGGTGCCGACAACTCGGTCGAACATTTCAGCGTCAGTGTCGACCAGCGGCGCAAGCGGCATGATCCCCGCCGTGTGCACCACCGCGTCGATGCCGCCGAACTCCGCTTCGACGGCGTCGAAGAGGGCGAGTACCGACTGCTCGTCACCGACGTCGCTGGGCACCGCGATGGCTCGCCCTCCAGCAGTCGCAATTTGCTCGACGACTTCTTCCGCGCGTTCGCGGCTGCCATTGAACTGCACGGCCACATCGAAGCCGTCGCGGGCGAGGCGGAGAGCGCTCGCGCGGCCAATACCGCCTGAGCCGCCTGTAATGAGTGCAACACGATTTGGCATAAAACTGCTCCCTTGGTGATCTGCGACTTATCCGTCGAGCCGAACCTGGACCAGGAACTGTGCTGAGAACGATTCACGCACGATGTCATCAGGTGACGTCACACTAGCACAGGGATGACACCGGGTGACGTGACTGTTACGTACCGTCTCGTCCGATGCTGCAGATACCTGGCAGAATCAGGCGCTGCAAGCCAAAGTTCGAAGCCGACCAAGTGACTCGCGGATCGCTTCGCCGAGATCGTCATCTTCGGTGGCGTTGAGCCATCGGTCGAAGGCAACCCGGTAGACGGCAAGACCAACCTCGGCGGCCAGGCGCGCGTCTTCACCATCGACGCCGCGCCGACGTAAGCCACCTGCGAGCGCGCCCGACATCGACGCGAGTTTGATCAGATCGCGTTCTTGAAGCTCGGGCGTTGCCTGGATGACGATCCGCCGCTTGCGCACCAAGTCACGGTCGCTGCCAACGGTCTCGGCCGCAGCTTCGAGTGCGGCAGAGACAGCATCCAGTGCCGGCGCCGAATCCGGCGCGGCTTCTAGCGCAGCAACCGCCTTGTCCTGAATCTCGGCCGATCCGGCGAAAAACACCTCACGCTTGTCGGCATAGTGACGGAAGAAGGTGCGCGCCGTCACGCCCGCCCGAGCAGCGATATCGACCACCATCGTCTGCTCGAAGCCACGCTCCAGGTACAACTCAACCGCCGCTTCGTGCAGCCGATTGCTCGCGCCAGGTTCCCATCGCCCCATTCCGCAATTCTAGGTGACGTCACCTGATGACACCGCGGGCGTCGTCGCGTCGCCCCCCGAGCTGAAATGCCTCCTAAGACAACTCGGCGTTAATGATGCCCCATCCGTTTTCGCAGCAACTCGATCCGCGACTGCAGTTGCGTGACGCTGGCCTGCGCCACCGCTGGACCGCCGCACACGCGACGCAATTCGGCGTGCACCAGTCCGTGCGCCTCCCCCGTGTTCTTCGCGTACAAGCCGACCAGGCTGTTCAGAAGGCTGCGCTGCTCCTTGAGGGTGCGATAGAGCGGGGCGGGCGGATGCGCAGCGCCTTCAGGTGCAGCGCCCTGCGGCCGAGATGCTGAGCGCCGCGACTGGCGCGCCTGCCGCTGTTGCAACAATTCGTGCACCTGGTCGGGTTCGAGGATGCCAGGGATGCCGATGAAGTCGAGTTCCTCGTCGCTACCTGGCTCGGCATATCCGCCGAACTCGTCGCCGTCGAACAACACCCGATCGAAGTTCGCCTGCGAGCCGAGCGCTTCGAACGCGAACTCCGACTGCAGAGAGTCCGATGCCTTGTCCTCGCGCTCTGCCTCGGCCATCATCGCGTCTTCAGGGTTGTACAGGCCGTCCTGGTCTGTGTTCAGCCTGTCGAGGGCATGATCGCGTTCCAGTTCGAGCTGCGCGGCCAGCGCCATCAGACTCGGCACGTTCGGCACAAAGACGGATGCTGTCTCGCCACGCCTGCGCGCCCGCACGAATCTGCCGATCGCCTGCGCGAAGAACAGCGGCGTTGACGCACTCGTTGCATAAACCCCAACGGCAAGTCGCGGCACGTCGACTCCCTCTGACACCATGCGAACCGCGACCATCCAACGGCTCGTCGCATGTGTGAACGACTCGATGCGGTCGCTCGCCTCTTTTTCGTCGGAGAGCACGACCGTGACGGATTCGCCGCTGATCTGCTGAAGGATATCCGCGTACGCCCTGGCCGCGTAGTGATCGGTTGCGATCACCAGGCCACCGGCATCCGGGATCGACTGACGCACCTCGGTCAGCCGGCGATCCGCGGCCTGCAACACGGCAGGAATCCACTCGCCTTTCGGGTCGAGCGCCGTTCGCCACGCCTGCGATGTGATGTCTTTCGTGTTGCCCTCGCCGAGCCTGGCCTCCATCTCGTCACCGGTTTTGGTGCGCCAGCGCATGTGCCCCGCATAGATCATGAACATCACAGGGCGAACGACGCCGTCCTCAAGCGCACGGCCGTATCCGTAGTTGTAGTCCGTCTGCGACGTGCGGATGCCTTGCTCGTCTTGCAGATAGCTGACGAACGGGATCGGGGCCGTGTCTGAGCGGAACGGCGTGCCGGTGAGCGAAAGCCGCCGCGTCGCCGGCTCGAAGGCATCTCGGATGGCGTCGCCCCAGCTGAGCGCGTCGCCGCCGTGATGCACCTCGTCGAGGATGACGAGTGTGCGGTAGTTCTGGGTGATGTCGCGGTGCAGAGACGCACGTGTTGCGACCTGCGCGTATGTGACGGCGATGCCCTTGTAGTGCCTGGCGTAGCGTCCGTGGCTGTTCTTGAACGTCGGGTCGAGTCGGATGCCAACCCGCTCCGCGGCCTCCGCCCACTGGCGTTTGAGGTGCTCGGTCGGTGCGACAACGGTGATGCGCTCAACGACGCGTCGTGCAAGCAGCTCTGTGGCAAGCCGCAGTGCGAACGTCGTCTTGCCGGCGCCTGGCGTCGCTGCTGCGAGGAAGTCGCGCGGCTCATGCACGAAGTACGCGTCGAGAGCCTCCGCCTGCCACGCGCGCAGCTTGCTCGCGGTGCCCCACGCAGCGCGCTCAGGGAACGACGGTGAAAGATGTTCGGCTGCGAACGTGCCGAGAGCTCCGTCTCGACTGCTCCCGTGCTCTCCATCGTGCACCTCAGGTCCGTCTGGGCCGGGTGATGGTTGCGCGGTGTTCACTTGAGACAACTTTACCTGCGACTTCCGACGGCCACCGACAGCACGGCAGAATGGAGCAATGACCGCAGAGCATCCATGGTCCCGTTATGTCGCAATCGGAGACTCATTCACGGAGGGCATCGGCGATCCAGAGCCAGGAAGCCCGGGCGGGCACCGTGGCTGGGCCGACCGGGTCGCGGAAGTGCTCAGTCAGAAGACCGATGACTTCGCCTATGCGAACCTCGCCGTGCGCGGAAGGCTCATTCAGCAGATCGTGGATGAGCAAATCGAACC
>DATMTC010000128.1:0-2371 GCA_035565115.1 Microbacteriaceae bacterium
CGACCGGGGCTGCGTCGAGCGACTGTGCGATCTCGCACGCCGTCTGCGTGAGGTCGTGAGACTCGGATGCCCGTGCCGCGCGGCTCAGCAGCACGCGCAGGGTTTCGGCGTCGTCGGCGGAGAGGCCGGCAAGCACGTGCGCCTCAACGCGCGCGGCCTCGTCGGCGAGCCTGGTGAGTGTCTTGATGCCAGTGGCCGTCAAAATGACTTGGCGCGCTCGACGGTCGCGCGGGTCGGGACGGCGACTGACGAGCCTGTGCTTCTGCAGATTGTCGAGCAGATACGTGATGGTCGTTCGATCGAGGCCGAGCCGCTCGGCGATCGCGGCCTGGCTGTGACAATCCTCGCTCGAGACGATCGAGAGCACCTGGAACCCTCTGGTGCCGCCAGGCAGATCGGCGACCGCCTGCGCCATGTGAGTGAGGTACGCCCGCAGCAGAGTTCCTAGTGCCCATCCGAAGTCATCCGTCATGCAACTAGTCTAGCAATGAGATAGTCTAAGAAATAGATCATCTAGAACATCGACTAAATGGGGCGATTTCACATGCCGGACTACGGACATCCGCTTCAATTCGGAACCTTCATCACGCCGTCGAACAATCCGGCGCAGAACACGGTCGCGCTCGCTCAGCTCAGCGAGCAACTCGGCTACGACCTGGTGACGTTCCAAGATCACCCGTATCAACCCGCATTCCTTGACACCTGGACGCTTCTGAGCTGGGTTGCGGCGCAGACCGAACGCATTCACGTCTCGGCGAACGTGCTCAACCTGCCGATGCGACCCCCAGCGGTGACGGCGCGTGCCGCGGCAAGCCTCGACCTGCTCTCGGGCGGACGCTTCGATCTCGGCCTCGGCGCAGGAGGGTTCTGGGACGCCATGGAGGCGATGGGTTCGAGGCGTCTGACACCGGGCCAGGCGGTGGATGCTCTCAGCGAGGCAATCGATGTGATCCACGGCATCTGGTCGGCGGGCGAGCGCACACCGTTGCGGATTGCGGGCGAGTTCTACCAGCTGAACGGCGCCAAGCGCGGACCGGCACCCGCGCATGACATTCCGATCTGGCTTGGCGCGTACAAGCCCCGCATGTTGCGGCTGGTCGGGAGCAAGGCCGACGGATGGCTGCCATCGCTCGGCTACCTGCAACCGGGTGATCTCGCGCGCGGCAACGCCACGATCGACGAGAGCGCCCAGGCTGCCGGTCGCGATCCGCGGGAGATCCGCCGACTGCTGAACATCTCAGGTCGCTTCTCGACTGCTGGCGGCGGCACCTTGAACGGGCCAAGCCAGCAGTGGGTCGACGAACTGCTGCAGCTGGCCCTCGAAGACGGCATAGGAACATTCATCCTTGGCTCCGACGACCCAGCGACCTTGCAGCAATTCGCCGCAGAGGTGATGCCTGCCGTTAGCGATGCGGTGTCTCGCGAACGCTCCTCGCACGGGGTGGCCGAAAGCAGCATCCGCAGCGCAGTGGCGCGTTCACACCGCCGCGACGGCATCGACTACGACTCGGTGCCGGCATCGCTGGTGGACGACGCCGTCGAGCCTGGGGACTCCGGGTTCGCCCGGGTTCGCTCGACGTACCTGCGCGGGGGTTCCCCAGGACTCGTGCTTCGCCCGCGCGACACAGCAGGGGTCGTCGACGCGCTCGCATACGTCAGACGGCATCCGGATGTTCCGCTCGGCATCCGCAGCGGAGGCCATGGTGTCAGCGGGCGCTCGACAAATGACGGCGGCATCGTCATTGACCTGTCGCGCATGAACGCGACCGAAATTCTCGATACGGCGACCCGTCGCATCCGCGTCGAACCTGGCGCAACCTGGACCGACGTCGCGTCCGCACTTGCGCCGCACGGTTGGGCGCTGACCTCTGGCGATTACGGTGGTGTCGGTGTCGGCGGACTTGCCACAGCGGGCGGTGTCGGTTGGTTCGCGCGCGAGCACGGGCTGACCATCGACCACCTGCGCGCAGCCGAGATCGTGCTTGCTGACGGTTCGGTCGTGCGCGCCAGCGACGATCAGAACAGCGAACTGTTTTGGGCGATCCGCGGCGCAGGAGCGAACTTCGGCATCGTCGTCTCGTTCGAATTCGAGGTCGATGAGATCGGCGAGAGCATCGGATGGGCGCAGCTCACCCTCGACGCGAGCGATCCTGCCGCGTTGCTTCAGCGGTGGGGTGCCGCGGTCGAGGCTGCGCCGCGCGACCTCACGAGTGAGCTCATCATGGGTGGTATCAAGCCGGGCAAGCCGGCGGTTGCACAGGTGCTCGCGGCCGTCGATTCCGCGGATCCAGACACGATCATCGACCGGCTGCAACCGTTGGCCGACGCCGCCCCGTTGCTCGATCAGTCGGTTCAGGCGGTGCCGTACTCC
>DATMTC010000129.1:0-3760 GCA_035565115.1 Microbacteriaceae bacterium
GCATCCGATCGTCGGAACACCTGCACCGCACGAGAGCGCACAGCTGCACGTGACAGGTCAGGCGCAGTACACGGACGACATCTCGGCGCGGATGCCCGGGGTGCTGCACGCGTGGCCGGTTCAGGCTCAGCATGCGCACGCCACGGTGACGGCGATCGATGCGGCCGCTGCGCTCGAGGTCGCAGGTGTTGTGCGCGTGCTGACGGCTGACGATGTCCCGGGCATCAACGACTCAGGTATCAAAGACGATGAGCCGTTGTTCCCCTCCGAGGTGATGTATTTCGGCCAGGCCGTGTGCTGGGTGCTCGGCGAAACCCTCGAGGCTGCGCGACTCGGTGCTGCAGCGGTGGTGGTCGAATACGAACCGCTCCCTTCGATCATCTCGGTGACGGATGCGATCGCGGCCGGCTCGTTCCAGGGTGCTGCTCGCACGGTGCAGCGGGGCGACGCGGATGCTGCGCTCGCCACCGCTCCCCGGGTTTTCGACGGCGAGATCTCATTCGGCGGGCAAGAGCACTTCTATCTGGAAACACAGGCCGCTCTCGCGTATTACGACGAGGCCGGCCAGCTGTTCATTCAGTCGAGCACGCAGCATCCGTCTGAGGCACAAGAGATCGTCGCGCACGTGCTTGCGTTGCACAGCAGCGAGGTCACTGTGCAAAGCCTGCGGATGGGCGGCGGCTTCGGCGGCAAGGAGATGCAGTCGCACGGCTACGCGGCGATCGCGGCGCTGGGTGCGATGCTGACCGGACGGCGGGTGCGGGTTCGGCTGAACCGCACTCAGGACATGACCATGACGGGCAAGCGCCATCCGTTCCACGCCTCGTGGCGCGTCGGTTTCGCCGACGACGGAACGCTGCTCGGCCTCAAGGCGACAATCACGGCAGACGGGGGGTGGAGCCTCGACATGTCAGAGGCGGTGCTCGGGCGCGCGCTCTGCCACATCGAGAACGCTTACTGGATTCCGGCGATCACCACGCTCGGTCAGATCGCGAAGACGAACAAGACGTCGCAGACCGCGTTCCGCGGATTCGGCGGCCCGCAGGGCATGTTCGTGATCGAGAACATCCTGGGTCAGTGTGCTCCCCGGCTCGGTATCGACGCCGCTGAACTGCGCAGAAAGAACCTGTATCGGCCAGGGCAGTCCACGCCATACGGCATGCCGGTTCGGCACGCTGAGCGCCTCGAGGCCATCTGGTCGCAGTTGCTCGACGAGAGCGATTTCGCAGCGCGGAGTTCGCAGATCGAAGTGTTCAACGCGGCGCACGAGTCTCTCAAGCGCGGTCTTGCGATCACGCCGGTGAAGTTCGGCATTTCGTTCAACCTGACCGCGTTCAACCAGGCGGGCGCGCTCGTGCACGTGTACAAAGACGGCTCGGTGCTGATCAATCACGGCGGCACCGAGATGGGCCAGGGCCTGCACACCAAGATGTTGCAGGTGGCTGCGACCGCACTCGGTCTGCCCCTTGACGGGGTGCGCCTGGCGCCGACGCGCACAGACAAGGTGCCGAACACGTCGGCGACGGCCGCGAGCTCGGGCGCCGACCTCAACGGCGGCGCCGTCAAGAACGCGTGTGAGCAGATTCGCGCGAGGATGGCGGATGTCGCAGCAGGTATTTTCGGCGTGCACCCGAACGACGTGCGGTTCGAGAATGGCATCGTGACCGCACTCGGTGCCGGAACACAGCAGCTGACCTTCGCTGAGCTCGCATCCATTTCGTACCTGAAGCGGGTGCAGCTTTCCGCGACCGGCTACTACCGCACCGAGGGTCTGCACTGGGATTCGGTGGCGATGCAGGGTGAGCCGTTCAAATACTTCGCGTATGGCGCGGCGGCCAGCGAGGTCGAGATCGATCGATTCACCGGTGCGTATCGCATCCGACGCGTCGACATCGTGCACGATGTGGGGGACTCGCTGTCGCCGATGATCGACCTCGGGCAGATCGAAGGTGGATTCGTGCAGGGCATGGGCTGGCTCACACTGGAGGACCTGCGCTGGGACGACAGCGACGGCCCGTCTCGGGGGCGCCTGCTCACCCAGTCTGCGAGCACGTATAAGCTGCCGAGCTTCTCGGAGATGCCAGAACAATTGAATGTCACCCTTTTCGCGCGGGCGACGGAGGACGGCGCCGTGTACGGGTCGAAGGCCGTCGGGGAGCCACCGTTCATGCTGGCATTCAGCGTGCGCGAGGCGCTTCGCCAGGCCGTCGGCGCGTTCGGACCACCAGAAGGTTACGGCGTCGAGTTGGCGTCGCCCGCGACCCCCGAGGCGGTTTTCTGGGCGATCGAGGCCGCCATCGATGCGGAGCGTGGCGCGGGTGCGGATGCGGATGCTGATGCTGCGGAGGCTGAGGCCGAGGTCGTGGTTGGCGCCCAGGTCGCTGCCGCAGACGTGCCTGCGGCCGGCGCGACTGCGCCCGAACCGGCATCCGTCTGAGATAGCCGGACCGGCTGACGTGGACTGGCTGACATGGATTGGCTGACAGGGGCCGAGCGGTTGCGGGCAGAGCGACGCCCCGGCGTGATCGTGACCCTCATCTCGTCGCGCGGGCACGCGCCGCGGCGTGCGGGCGCCAAGATGGTCGTCTCGTCAGATTCGCTGTGGGGAACCGTCGGCGGCGGCAATCTCGAAGAGACGGCGATCCGACGTGCCCGCGAATTGATCGAGGCAGGGGTTCGCGAGCCGGAGCTTGTGACGCTGCAACTGAGTGACAAGGCGCCGGCAGAGCACGGCGTGCAGTGCTGCGGTGGAGAGGTGACCATGCTGATCGAACCCGTCCATGTGCCGCAGGCCGTTGCGGTTTTCGGGGTCGGGCATGTGGGCCTTGAGCTTGCACGCATCCTCGCCAGACACGACGTCGAGTTGCACCTGGTCGATTCGCGCGAGGCGATGCTTGACCAGGGGAGGCTGGCGGTGCTTGCCGACGCGACCGCGAGCATCCATTCGCATCACGCGCCGGTGCCTGAGTCCGCTCTGGCCGAGCTGCCTGCTGGCACTCATCTGCTGATCATGACGCACGATCATGCGGAGGATCTCGCCGTGTGCGACCAGGCGTTGCGTGCGAGCGAGCAGGACAAGGACCGCTGGGGTTCGATCGGGTTGATCGGCTCGCGGTCGAAATGGCTGCGGTTTCAAAAACGGCTGGGTGAGGCCGGACACACCGCGGAGCAGACCGAGCGCATCGTCACGCCTATCGGCATCGGTGGCATCGCGTCGAAGGAGCCGGCCGCGATCGCGGTGAGCGTTGCCGCTGGCCTGCTGCAGCAGTTCGAGGCTGCGCCGGTCGGCCGTCTCGGAGGGTAGCCAGCGTCGGTCACTGAGCTTGTCGAAGGGCGAGCGACCTTCGGGTGCATGCCCGGCACCCTTTCGGTGGTCGAGTAGCGAGCGCCAGCGAGCGTATCGAGACCCGGTGACCTCCTATGGTCCTGAACCACAGATCGGCTTGCGCGGTCTCGATACGCGGCTCGCTGCGCGAGCAGCTACTCGACCACCGGTCGCGCCGAATCCGGTGGTCGAGTAGCGAGCGAAGCGAGCGTATCGAGACCCGGCACCCCGCCTATGGTCCTGAACCACGGATCGGCTTGCGGAGGTCTCGATGCGGCTCGCTGCGCGAGCAGAGCCCTCGCTCGCAGGCTCACTCGGCGCTGGGGTCGCGGATCGCTTCGCGATCCCTTGAGCTCCACCGCGCTCGACCACCGGGCCGCGCTACTTCAGCCCGAACAGCTGGCCGATCGCACCCACAAGGAAGAACACGACGAA
>DATMTC010000130.1:0-4014 GCA_035565115.1 Microbacteriaceae bacterium
CTGGATGCGGCCGGATTCACCGTGGCGAACCGCAGCGAATTGCGCGCGGCGGGCGACAGCGCACGCGCGTCGAACTCGCTGGTCAACCTGATCGCGCTCGCCGTCATCCTCGGCTACATCGCCATCGCCGTTGTGAACACACTGGTAATGGCAACCGGCGAGCGGCGGCGCGAGTTCGCGTTGCTGCAGTTGGTCGGGTCGACGCGCAGGCAGGTGCGGGCGATGATGCGCACGGAGTCGGTGATGGTCGCGATCATCGCAGCGGTGCTCGGAGTACTGGTCGCCGCACCGCCGCTGATCGGGATCAGCTTCGGCATTTCCGGGCAGTTCGTGCCGAACGTCTCGCCGATCGAGTCCGTCGCGATCGTCGGATCACTGAGCATCATCGGCCTGATTGCGCTCGCCGTCGCAACGCGGGCGGCGATGCACGCGGCGCCGATCGCCGAGATCGGCTCGCGCGAGTAGTGGCTGCGGTCCCGGTCCGCCGCGGCGTGCACTGTCGCAGCCCGCCGCGCACGAATTCAGGTGAGACGGGTCGTCGGCCGGATAATCCGCTCGGCGGGGCGCCTCACCTGAATTCGTGCGGTCTGCCACGCAAGCAAGTCGGCTCGAGGAACGACCAGGATGCCCCTACGCGGCCTGCGAGAAACGCAGCATCGTCCCGGACGGGTCGCGGAACGCGCAGTCGCGCGGGCCCCACGGCTGATCCATCGGCTCCTGCAGAACCTCAGCGCCCGATGCTCGCACCTTCTCGAATGTGGCGTCGAGGTCATCGGTGCGGAACACGAACTGGAATGCGCCCTTGGTCACCAGCTCCTGCAGGGCGTCACCGTCGGCCTGCGAACGGCCGGCGTGCGGCTGCGAGAGCACGTAGCCGAGGTCGGGCTGGTCTGGGCTGCCGAGGGTGACCCAGCGGAAGTCGCCCGATCCGACATCGTTTTGAACCTCGAGGCCGAGCGCGTCGCAGTAGAAGGCGATGGATTCGTCGACATCGTTGACGGTGATGTGCACGTATTGAAGTGAAACTGTCATGTGCACAACGCTACGAGACCGGTGCGGTCTGCGCTTCTCGAATCGTGCTCGATTGCATCCGGCTCCCGCCCTGCTGCGACTGTTGCACCGGAGGCATCGGCCGCGTCAGCAGCTTGGCGATACACGGCGGCATCGCCTCGACCGCGGCATGCTCGCGGTTACGATACGCGGTCGGCGTCTCGCCTGTGATCGTGCTGAAACTCGCGCTGAACGAACCGAGCGAGGTGCAGCCGACCGCCATGCAGGCATCCGTCACGCTGGAGCCGGCGCGCAGCAACGCCATGGCCCGCTCGATGCGGCGGGTCATCAGGTATCCATACGGTGTTTCGCCGTATGCGGCCTTGAACTGGCGCGAAAAGTGGGCGGGAGACATGAGCGCGTGCTTGGCGATGGTCGGAACATCGAGCGGATGCGCGTAGTCCCGATCGATCATGTCGCGCGCGCGGCGAAGGTGGGCGAGCGTGGCCAGCTCGTCTGGGGTCATGCTTCGAAAATAACACGTGCGTGCCGACCGCATCCTGGTCTCGCGCGCGTCACCCCACAAGTGCTTCGACCAGACGCGTCTCGTTGGCCAAAAGCCACTCTCGCCGGCGCAGAGTGAGGTCGCCGACGCCCTCGTCCCACATGCGGGCCCAGCCACCGCCGAGTGTTTCTGCACGCGACTTCATGCGCGACCAACTCAGCGTCGCGCCTTCGGCAGCGATCTGCGGAAGGCGGCTGCGCTGCGCATCCGTCCAACCGTATGCGTCGGCGAAGATCCGCAGGCGACGGAACTGATCCAGGTGCTCGCTGCCTCGGCGCAGGTCGACCGGATCACGCAACGGCACCCAGTGCATCGCCGTGTTCAGCGAATCGAGCAAACCCGTGCTCGGACGCGCCAGGTCGAAGTCGATCAGCCCGACCGCCTCCCCGTTGCGCACAACGACGTTCTGCGGCGTCACGTCCATGTGCGTGACGAGTTCGCCGGGTCGAAGGCCAGTGGCGAACGGCTCGTCGAGAGGGTCGTACCCAGCGGATGCCTCATGCAGCCGCGTCACCAGCCGGGCCACGGATGCCAGCAGCGCATCCGTGAGTGCCCACGGCTCTGGCGGATCGCCCGCGACATCCCCCGGCATGAACGTGAGCACGTCGCGGCCGGCGGCATCCAGCCCAAGGTAGCGCGGGCTCGCGTCGAAGCCGACACGCTCGAGATGGTCGAGGTATGCGGCAACGGCGAACGACTGCGACTGGTGCGGTCGCCGCACCGTGTCGGCCACGCGCACGACGCCTTCGGTGACGTCGCCTGCCGGCAACTCGATCTCGTCGGGCGAACCGACGTCGATGTAACGACGCGCACGCACGTCGCTGTCGCGCGACTCAGTCATGTTCGGTTCTGGCTCGGTCAGGCTGCCAACCCTCTTGGCCACGAATAGCACGCTGGATGCGCAGGCTGATTTCGCGCAATTGGGCTCGCTGGGTGAGCGTGAGCGGCCCCAGGACCAGCTCGGTGACCGTCTGCGTGTGAGCAGGCGTGGCCTTGCGCTGCACCTCAAGCCCGGCCTGCGTCAGCGAAGCGAGGGTGGACCGCCCATCCGTCGGATCCGGGATCCGTCGCACCCACCCTCGACTCTCCAACCGAGACACCGCGCGAGACAGCCGCGACAGCGAACTGTTGGCGTAGCTGGCCAGAACGTTCATGCGCAGCGCATTGTCGGATGCGTCGGCCAACGCGAACAGGATGCCGTATTCGAAGTGGGTGAGGTCGAATCCGTGAACAAGTGGGGCATCGAGCGCGGGCGGCAGCCACTCCAGCACGGTCGCGAAGGCGGACCAGGTCGCCAGGTCGTCTCCCGTCAGAGCCTGCTGACTGCTGGATTCACTCACGCAGCCAGGGTACTCGATTGCCGCTCGACTTGCTTGACTGAGCAACTAAATCTTCCTATCATTTACTTGACTGGGCAACTAAATACTGAACCATTAAACACTGAGAGGTCGAAATCTGCATGGACATGCAACTGACGAACAAACGCGCATTTATCAGCGGCTCGACACAGGGGATCGGATACGCGATCGCCAGGGCTTTGCTGCACGAAGGCGCGACGGTCGTCATCAACGGACGCGATGAGGCGCGGGTTCGTCGGTCCGTTCGCGATCTCGAAGCCGAGGTGCCTGGAGCGCGGGTGAGCGGTATCGCCGCGGACTTTGCGGATGCTGCCCAGGTGCAGCACCTGCTCGATGCGGTCGGCGCCGTCGACATCCTGGTCAACAACGTCGGCCTGTTCGAGGTCAAGCCGTTTGCCGAGATACCAGACGAGGACTGGGTGCGCTATTTCGAGGTGAACGTGATGAGCGGTGTTCGGTTGTCTCGGGCGATGCTCCCGGCGATGATCGCTGCCGGTTGGGGGCGCATCCTCTTCGTCGGCAGCGAGTCGGGAGTGAACGTGCCTGCCGATATGACGCACTACGGGGTAACGAAGGCCGGGATGCTTGCGCTGGGCAACGGCCTCGCGAAGCTCACCAGGGGAACGGGCGTGACGGTGAACACGATTCTCGGCGGCCCGACCTATTCGGATGGCGTCGCCGACACGGTCCGCGGCATTGCCACGACGCGAGGACTGTCGGCGGACGAGCTGAAGGCCTCGATCATCGGCGCGAACCAGACCACTCTGCTCGAGCGGTTCATCGAGCCGGGGGAGATCGCGAACCTGGCCACCTACCTCGCCAGCCCTCTCTCGTCGGCCACCAACGGAAGCGCCGTGCGCGCGGATGGCGGGGTGCTGACCGCGATGCTCTGACCGCGGCATCGCTCGACCACCGGCGGCTTCGTTCGTGGCGCGCAGAATGCTCTTAAAGTCGTGGTTTCGCGCGTTGTCAAGCTGTGTGGAGTCATGCGGCATTGTTTTGTTGTTTCTGGTTTGGCAGGTTGATCCCGACCGTGCTGGCGGGTGTCGGTGTTGTCGGCTGGCCGTGGAAGCGTTCCGGGTGTGCTTGGAAGTAGCGTTG
>DATMTC010000131.1:0-5651 GCA_035565115.1 Microbacteriaceae bacterium
GTTCTTGGGCGCGAACGCGAGGACGCGCGCGCCCGCGCAAATACAGGAGATTCTGCGCGGCGCGCCGTCTGAGGCGGTGGCATGACCCGGGGATTCCGGACGGTTGTCCTTCGTGTCGCGAATTTGTCCTGTATTTCGCCGGCCCGTGGTCGAGCCAGGATGGCCGGCGCGTTTCTGTATGGGATGCCGGTGATTCGTGGTTATCAGCGCCCTTTTCTGGCTATTGCGCCAGTTGAACTGGCGCGACGGCCAGCAAGTGGCGCTGGTAGCTGCGCCCTTCGAACGGGTGGGCGTTTGGTTACTGAGTTGCGCGCAGGTCAGCTGCACCGGCCGCGCGTACCGGTAACTCAGGAAGAACGCACCAACGGCCGGCTTCGGCGCGCGGGATGACGCGGGTGTTTGACCCGCGGCATCCGATTTTCCTGAGTTACCGGCGAACTCGGCTGCGGCAGCCAGCCAACCCGACCCGGCACCCCAGCAAACCGGCACTGACATGGATAGCCACTTGTCCTGGATTTCGCCCGCCGTATTTGCTGAGGGTTGGGGTGGGGTGGGTGTCGGGTGGGGTGAGTGTGTTTGGGGTGTGGGTGCCGGACGGGGACGGGTGTCGGGGTCGGCGTTGGACCCGGTCGCTGAGCTTGTCGAAGCGACAAACCGATACAAATCCGCCATCCTTCACCATTCAATGGAAGAACAGATGTTCGAAATAGCATCGCGAGATCCATGTCACCCCATTCAGTCCGCTCGGACAAGGTGACCTTTTTTACACTCAAATTAGAACATAGCTACGAATCTGTGCTATACTTATCGCATGTCATCGACATCGCAGCAGATTCGAGAGATCACCGATCAGGTGGTCGACTCTCTGCATGCATGCGAATCACAGGCGGCCACCGGCGACGACGTTGAGTCGAACACGGCTGGCGCGCTGTCGTCTGTGATGTCTACCGTGGATGACGAAGGCTTGAAGCAGATCGTTCGGAACGCGGCAGCGGCGCGTGCACACTTCGACATGATCGTCACGGTCGGTGCCGGCCTGATTGCAAAACGGTCAGAGCGTGAGCTCGGATACGCCGGACTTGCAGCACGTGAGGGTCGTCGTTCCGCGGTTGACCTGGTGCAGGCCTTGACCGGCGAGGGACGCGCGGAGGCCGCACGTCAGGTGCGGTTCGGTGAGGCGATGGGTGAAGCGGATGCCGCAGCCCAGCTTGCCGAGAGTGCTGGCGCGGACAAGATCGACGGTGCCGCAAATGACGGTCACGACGATGCGGATGGGCGTAGCACGTCCGATGAATCGTCACGCTCGGGCGAGGCTCCGTGGTTTCAGCCGATCACCCGGGCGGTGACTGCAGGTGAGTTGACGCCGGCCGGTGGCGACGCGCTGATGCGTGGGCTCGGGACTCCAACACAGGCATGCGACGCAGACGTACTGCGGGAGGCCGCAGAAGAGCTGCTGACAGACGCGGCCGGAGCAAACGCGGATGAGCTTCTCAAGCGTGCTCGCTGGATGCGCGACCGCCTTGACCCCGCCCGAGTTGCCGCGCGTGCTGAGGAGCGCTACAAGAATCGAAAAGCACGCATCGGCCGCAATGCCGCTGGAGTGATGACAGCATGGCTGGAATTCGATGACGAATCAGGCAACATGATCGACGGGATCATGCGCTCCGGCCTGTCGCCGCGATTGGGCGGTCCCCGGTTCGTCGACAAAGCCAAAGCCGCGCAGGCGCAGGCGCTCACCGAGGACCCGCGCTCCCATGAACAGCTTGTCTTCGACCTGCTCATGGCCGTTCTGAAGGCTGGCACCCTCGCCAACCCTGACGTTCTGCTAGGCGGACATCAGCACGGGCTTCGAGTCGTCATCACGAAGGATGAGCTGGATCGCAAAGATGCAGAAGGCAACCTGGTCGGAACCGGTTTCGTCGAAGACTCCGGCGAGGCAGTTCCGGCCGCCACGGTAGAACGGATGCTGTGCGACACCGGGGTGACCGAGATCACCGTTGACGGTGACGGCAACCCGTTGAACGTCGGCCGCGAGCGCCGCCTCTTCACCGCGAAACAACGGGTTGCGCTCGCGATCCGCGACGGCGGGTGCATGGCAGAGGACTGCCCGTTCCCCGCATCGATGACCGAAGCGCACCATCTCAACGAGTGGCACGCCGACCACGGACGCACCGACCTCGCCGACGGCATCCTGCTCTGCAGATTCGACCATATGCGCGTGCACAACCAAGGATGGAAAGTGGTGCGCGAGGGCAACCAATACTTCATGGTGCCTCCCGCCAACATCGACCCGGCGCGCACGCCGATCCTGCTGAGATCGAAGGCGCCATGGCGACAACAGAAGAAAGCCGGATGAGTGGGATGTGGTTGAGCGTGCAGCCGCCGCCGAGCGGGTCCCCGTCGCTGAACTCGAGCCAACGTCGTTCACTTCTTTGGTGGGGTCAGCTCCACTTGCTGATAATGTCAGCACATGGTGAGCGGGCGCGACATCCAGCATGGCGGCGATCGACGTGGTGGCGTTCAGTATTGTGGCGAACTGCGCGGCTGCGAACGGCGCGGTGGCGAACGATGACGGGTGACGGCGACACGCTTCCGACCGAGTTGTTCATGGACATCGACCGATCGGGACCGATCCCGCTCTACTATCAGGTGGCCACCCGAATCGAAGAGGCCATCCGCAACGGCGCACTCCCGGCCGGCGCCCGCCTCGAGAACGAGGTTGCACTCAGCGAGCGGCTCGGACTGTCTCGCCCCACCATCCGCCGCGCCATCCAAGACGTCGTCGACAAGGGCTTGCTTGTGCGCCGTCGCGGCATCGGCACCCAGGTCGTGCACGGCGAGATCACCAGACAGGTGGAGCTGACCAGCCTGCACGAAGACCTCGAACGCTCTGGGAGGCATCCGTCCACATCGTTGCTTCTGCACAGGGTCGAGGATGCCGATGCAGACATCGCGACTCGACTTGCGATTCCGGAAGGCTCGCCGATCCTGCATCTGCGACGGTTGCGCAGCGCAGAGCAGACGCCGGTGGCGATCCTGGAAAACTACCTGCCTGGGGACTTCGTCGATCTGAACGCAGACGACCTGACGCAGTACGGCCTGTATCAGGTGCTGCGTGCCCGCGGAACGACCATGCGCGTCGCACGCGAACGCATCGGGGCTCGACGCGCGACGAATGAAGAGGGAAGACTTCTCGACATCGACAACAAATCACCGGTCCTCACCATGGACCGAACAGCATTCGACAACTCGGGTCGCGCAGTGGAATTCGGTCACCATTGCTACCGACCAGACATGCACTCGTTCGAAGTCACACTCGTTGAACGCTGATCGCCCGCCCGCAGCCCGCGGTTCCGCCACAACGTGGCCGCATTAGTGACTGGACGGCCACGAATCGGTGAACGATCGGATGAACCCTTGACCCTCATGCAAGGTTGTTAGTACATTCTAGCAAAGGCACCCATCCGGGTGCCAGGCACCGGTCAAATGTCACCAGGAGCAGCTCCGTGAAAATGCGTCGACTTATCGTCACAACAGCAATCGCATCCGTTGCAGCACTTGCCCTCGCAGGGTGTGTCCAAAGCAGCACGGCCGCCCAAGGAGGCGGATCGGACAGCTCAGCAAGCGGAGGCAAGAAGCTGACGGTCTTCATCAGCGGCGACACGAACGTGCAAGATCTCTGGCAGAAGAATCTGATTCCAGCGTTCGAGAAGGCAAATCCCGGATACTCGGTGGCCATCAGCTTCGACCTGCATGGCGCACACGACCAGCAGACGATTGCGAAACTCACCGCTGCGTCCGCTCAGAAGAAGAGCCCAGGCTTCGACCTTGTCGACGCGGGCTTCGTCGCGCAGCTCTCGGCAAGCAACCTGCTCACGAAGGTGTCATCGAAGAACATTCCGCCGCTCGACGGGGTGAAGCCGGATGTCGTCAAGGCAGGTGGTGGAGGCGGCATCCCGTACCGCGGCTCATCCGTGCTTCTCGCATACGATTCCAAGACAGTGCCGAACCCGCCGAAGACTCTCGATTCCCTGCTCGAATGGATCAAGTCGAACCCGGGCAAGTTTGCGTACAACTCGCCGGACTCCGGCGGGAGCGGCGGCGCGTTCGTCACGACCGTGCTCGACAGCAAGCTGTCAACATCCGACCGCAAAAAGTTCGAGACGAGCTCGGTGCCCGAGCTGGAAAGCAAGTGGGACCCTGGATTCGCCACCCTCGCGAGCCTGAACCCATACGTCTACCAAAAGGGCGTGTACCCGAATGGCAACAACCAGGTTCTCGACCTGCTCTCCAGCGGGCAGATCTCCATGGCTCCCGTCTGGTCCGACCAGTTCGTCACGGGCAAGAAGAACGGGCAGATTCCGTCTACCGTCGAATCCACTCAGATCTCGAACCCGTCGTTTACCGGCGGCGCTTCCTACCTCGGCATTCCGAAAATCTCCAAGAATCAGGATGCTGCGCTCAAGCTCGCAGCGTGGGTGCTCAGCCCGAAGGCGCAAGCGTCGATCGCTGACGGCATAGCTGGCTATCCCGTGATCAGCCTCAGCAAGTTGCCGCAGAACATCCAGAAGCAGTTCAAGGATTTCGACGTCGGCAACCTGCGCCCCGGCTACTTTGCGACGATGAACGCGGACGAGAACAAGCTGTGGGCACAGAAGGTTCCAGGCAAGTAATGGCCGACGTCGCGGCGCAACGAGGCGCTGCACGCGGAACCCGCGTCAAACGACGAGGCAAACTCTCCCCGCTTGGCTTTGCGATGGCGCTGCCCCCGATCCTGCTTGTCGTGCTGTTCGTCGGAGTGCCGGTCATCCTGGCGCTTGGATTCAGCCTTGGCTTCACCGGTGGGCTCAACTCGGTCGCAGCCTCGATCGGGCAGCACGTACACGTGGCAGACGGCTGGTGGGGCACCCTCGCCGCATATCAAGAGGTCTTCAGTAATCCGCAGTTCCTTGCGGACCTCGGCGTCACCGTCGCTGTCACCGTGATCACGGCAGTGATCGTGCTCTTCATGGCGATGGGCATCGGGCTTTACCTGCGGATGCGAGGGGGCTGGCTCGCGAACATCCTGTCCGGGCTCGCAGTCATCCCGCTGTTCATTCCCGTGGTGATCGCTTCATGGGCCATCCTCACGTTCTACTCGGGCGACGGATTCGTGCGAAGCGTCTTCGCGCAGTTCGGTCTCGAGGGCCCGACCTGGGGGTTCACGATCGTAGCGGTCGTGATCGGTTCTGTCTGGACGTCGCTGCCGTTCGCGGTGCTGATGATCTCGTCTGGGTTGCAAGCGATTCCGGATGCGATGATCGAGACGGCACGTGACGCCGGCGCCGGATTCGTGCGCATCGCGTTTTCGATCATGATGCCGATGGCGTTCGTGCCGATCGTGATCGCAAGCACATTCACCGGCATCGGTGTGATCGGTTCGTTCACCGTGCCGTACTTCACCGGTCCGAATGCGCCGACCATGCTGGGCGTTGCGCTGACCAGCTATTTCACTTCGTATAACGAGCCACAGCAGTCGATCGTGATGGCGTTCACCGTGTTCATTGCGGCTGGAGCGATCGGCGTGTTCTACGTGTGGGCGAACTTCCGCAGCGCCAAGGATCAGGGGAGGGTGTGATGGCTGTCACGACCGAAGATTCAGCAGCGATCAC
>DATMTC010000132.1:0-1970 GCA_035565115.1 Microbacteriaceae bacterium
GATGAGTCCAACCCCAGCTTCGTCGAATCGGCCAGGATGTAGACGCTGTGCGCGTTCTCGACCATTTTGCGCTTGAGCGACGCCTGCTCTGACGACTCCTCCGAGAGTCCGCGGCCGGCAACAACCCCGTCAGCGCTCAAGAACGCGGCGTCGGCTGTGATGCCCGACATCACCCGTTCCGCAAACGGTCCGACCATGCCGGAACTCACATGCCGCACCCTGCCGCCGACCGCGATCAGCTCGACGCCCTCGCTGTGCTCAAGTGCTCGGATCGTCGTCAGGCCGTTTGTGACAACCGTGATGCCCTCGCTGTGCACAAGCCGATTCGCCAGCGCTCCGACGGTTGTGCCGGCATCCAGAATCACGACGGAACCCGGCTCCACGAACCTGCTCGCCAACTTTCCGATCGCGGCCTTCTGTCTGGTGGCGATCGATTCGCGTTCGTGCAGACTCCGCTCCGTGTGACTCGCGGTCTGCGCTCCGCCGTACGTGCGGGCAATCCCGCCCTGCTCGGCGAGCAACTGCAGGTCTCGCCTAATCGTTGAAAGCGAGACGTCGAACTGCGCAGCGAGTTCCTCGACACTCACCGGTCTTTCCTGAAGCAGGTAGCCGATCTGATGGCGTCGCTCTCTGGCAGTCATGACCTAATTATCATCGCGCGCCGGCGCCAACTCGGCCGCTTGCCGCAGCGCCTCAAGCAGCGGCTCATGATCGACCACATTCTTGCCCGCGATATCGAAGGCGGTGCCATGATCGACGGATGTGCGCACGAACGGCAACCCGACGGTCACGTTGACGCCGTTCTTCAGCCCCAAGACCTTCACCGGGATATGACCCTGGTCGTGGTACTGCGCCACCACGAGGTCGTAGTCGCCGCGCCCGGCCAGGAAGAACAACGTGTCGGCCGGCAGCGGACCGGTGACGTCGATGCCCTCAGCCTGCGCCTTCTCGACACCCGGTTGGATCTTCTCGGCCTCCTCGCCGTATCCGAACAGACCGTTCTCGCCCGCGTGCGGATTGACCGCGCAGACCGCGATGTGCGGATGCTGAATTCCGGATGCGACAAGCAGGTCGTTGCCGCGCTTGATCGTTCGATATACCAGGTCACCGTTGATCTTCGCGACGGCATCGATCAGGCCAAGGTGCGTGGTGACGTGGATCACGCGCATCTTCTGCGCCGTCAGCATCATGGAGACTTCGTGGGTGCCGGAAAGCGCTGCGAGCAATTCGGTGTGGCCAGGGTAGTTGTGACCCGCCTCATGCAACGCGGCCTTGTTCAACGGACCGGTGCAGATCGCATCCACCTTGTGTTCCATCGCCAGTTCGACAGCCTTCTTGATGAAGAGGAAGGCGCCATCGCCTGCTGCCGCCGAGAGTTGGCCCCACGGCAGATCGGCAGGGATGCAGTCGATGTCGAGAACGTCGATCGTGTCCAACTGAAAGAGCGCCTCGCTCGGGTCCGCGATCCGATTCACGTTCAGCGGACTCGACACGATCTGCATGGCCGACTCAAGGCGGCGAAGGTCGCCGATCACGAACAGCGATGCGACCTTGTGAATCTCGGGATCCGCGAGTGCCTTCGCGATGATCTCCGGCCCGACTCCGGCGGCGTCGCCCATGGTGATGGCGATAACAGGTCGACTCATTGTCAGATACTCGCTTTCAGCGTCGTGCTTTTCGGTTTCGTGGTCTGTGGTGGTGTGCGCGGCAGGGCTGCGCGTACGCGCACGAGGGTGCGACTGTCTCCGAAGGCGCCCGCCTTCGTCACGAGAAGCGGCAGATCGCCAGGGAGCCTGCTCAGCACAACACCCGGTTCGATCTCGCCAATCACGGTCATGGACCCAACACCGAGCGTATCGATCACGGCGCGCGCGGTCTCCCCGCCTGTGAGCAGCAGCGCATCGTAGCCGCCGATGATCGCGGTCACCGCTTCGGCGAGCGAGTCTGCGACACTCGACGCGTTCGACTTC
>DATMTC010000133.1:0-1806 GCA_035565115.1 Microbacteriaceae bacterium
GTGTATGCCATACACGGCTTGTACTTCGTACACAGTTTAGGGATGCGGAAGGGACCATGAACGAAAAAACTCCGATGATCGCAGCGAGCGGCCTGACGAAGTCGTACCGGGCGAATCACGTTCTTCGCGGACTCGACCTCGAGGTCGAGCGCGGCGAGATCTTCGCCTTGCTCGGCCCAAACGGGGCCGGCAAGACCACCACGGTGAACATTCTCACAACGCTGATCACGCCGGATGCTGGCACGGCGAGCATCGCAGGCATCGACGTCGTGCGCCAACCAGAGCGTGTGCGCGGCGTGATCAGCCTGACCGGGCAGTATGCATCCGTCGACGAGTTCCAGACGGGAGAAGAAAACCTGTCGATGATGGCAAGACTCGCTCACCTGGGCAGCAGAGCAGGTCGAGCACGCGCCGCAGAGCTGCTCGAACGATTCGACCTCGAGGATGCTGCCAGGCGGCGCGTCGAGACGTACTCGGGCGGGATGCGCAGGCGCCTCGACCTTGCGATCAGCCTGATTGCGCATCCGCCCGTCGTGTTCCTCGACGAACCCACCACTGGTTTGGATCCGCGCAGCCGTGCACAGATGTGGGCGGTTGTGCAGGACCTCGCAAACGCGGGAACAACCATTCTGCTGACGACCCAGTACCTCGAAGAAGCCGACCAGTTGGCTAACACGATCGCGGTGATCGATGGCGGCTCGGTGATCGCGCAGGGAACGGCTGCCGAATTGAAGCGAGGGGTGAGCGGTGATCACATCGAGCTCACCTTCGGCGATCAGCGCAGCTTCGATGCTGCGATGCGTCTGAACATCCACGGTGCGCAACGTGACGATGAGACGCGTAGCATCCGCGTTCCGACCAATGAGCCTGTCACCACCATTCGCGAGCTGCTCGCCGTCACCGACCGTGACGGTCTCGACGTGGCGAACATCGCAATCATCAGGCCGACACTCGACGACGTCTTCCTGGCGTTGACGGGTCATCAGGCGACCGAAAAACAGGCGACCGAGAAACGGGCGGACGACCGCGACGACCTGGCAGCGAAAGGACTAGCAGCATGAGCACAGTAACAGCGAGGCCGTTCACAGACGTCGGCGCGATGGTCGGGCGCGAGGTGCGCAGAACACTTCGCAGCGTGGACGGTCTCGTCACAGCATTCGCGATCCCGGTGTCGATCATGCTGGTGTTCGTCGTGATCTTCGGCGGAGCGATCCAGCATGACGGCCACTACGTCGATTACGTCGTGCCAGGCACGCTCATCCTCTGTCTCGGCTTCGGCTCGGCCGCAACAGCGGTCGCCGTCGCCCAGGACATGAAGAGTGGAACCATCGACCGGTTCAAGACGCTGCCGATCTTCGGACCTTCAGTGCTTTTCGGCCACGTTGCCGCGAGCGTCGCCAGGAACATCGCTGCGAGCATCCCGGTGGTCGGGGTCGCGCTGCTCTTGGGTTGGCGGCCGACCGCCGACCTCGCAGGCTGGCTCGGAACAATCGCGTTCGCGGTGCTCGTGATCATTGCATTCACCTGGCTGGCATGTGCGGCAGGGCTCGTGCTCAGTGTTGACGCTGCGGCAAGCATCAACTTCGTTTTCCTGTTCATGCCGTATGTCTCCAGCGGCTTCGTGCCCGTCGACACCATGCCTGCATGGCTTCGCGGATTCGCCGACCATCAGCCATTCACGCCGATCATCGAAACGTTGCGCGACCTGCTCACCGGTGTCCCGGTGCCGGCAGCCACGCTGTGGCCTGCGCTGGCATGGCTGGTCGGCATCCTCGTCGTCAGTTACGTTGCGGCATCCGTTCTGTA
>DATMTC010000134.1:0-3468 GCA_035565115.1 Microbacteriaceae bacterium
GCTGACGAAAAGCAGGATCTCGAGATTCCGGATCGGCCGTTCACGTTCGGCCAACTCATTCAGGCGCAAGCCGCCGGCGATGCGAACGTACTCGCCGAACACGGCAGACCAGTCCTCACGCTGACGCTGACGAACCCCGACGCCGACATCACGTCGTTGTTCGGCATCGTCAACGACTAGACACCATCGGTATCAAGGAGCTTAATGTCCCCCGTGGATATCGCGCCGGAGTTCAACCCGCTTCGGTTGCCTTCCGATCGCAGACTCAACCGCATCGCAGGGCCGAGCAGTCTGATCATCTTCGGCGTGACGGGTGACCTGTCTCGCAAGAAGTTGATGCCGGCCGTCTACGATCTTGCTAATCGCGGCCTGCTGCCACCCGGCTTCGCACTCGTGGGTTTTGCCAGGAGAGATTGGGAAGATCAGGACTTCGAGAAGGTCGTGTACGACTCAGTGAAGCAGTATGCCCGCACCGAGTTTCAGGACGAGGTGTGGGAGCAGCTGGCCCAGGGCATCCGTTTCGTCTCTGGCGAGTTCGACGATGATGACGCGTTCATCCGCCTCAAGCAGACCGTCGACGAGCTCGACCGGGATCGCGGCACGATGGGCAATCACGCGTTCTACCTGTCGATCCCGCCAAAGGCATTCCCTCTTGTCACCGAACAGTTGAGCAAGAGTGGGCTGGCCAATCAGAACGGCGGATGGCGCAGGGTCGTTATCGAGAAACCGTTCGGCAGCGACCTGAAGACGGCACGCGAACTGAACGAGGTCGTCGAGTCTGTGTTCCCGCCAGACGCGGTGTTCCGGATCGACCACTACCTCGGCAAAGAGACTGTGCAGAACATCCTGGCGCTGCGGTTCGCCAACGAGCTGTACGAGCCGATCTGGAACGCGAATTACGTTGACCACGTGCAGATCACGATGGCAGAGGATATCGGCGTCGGCGGACGCGCTGGATACTACGACGGTATCGGCGCTGCCCGGGATGTCATCCAGAACCACTTGCTTCAGCTGATGGCCCTCACGGCCATGGAGGAGCCGATCTCGTTCAATGCGCGCGATCTGCGCGCTGAGAAAGAGAAGGTGCTTGCGGCAGTGCGCCTGCCCAAAGACCTGGGAACCGCCACCGCGCGTGGTCAGTACTCGGGCGGTTGGCAGGGCGGTGAGAAGGTCGTCGGATTCTTGGATGAAGATGGCATGAACCCGGAATCGACCACAGAAACCTATGCGGCGGTGCGGTTAGACATCGGCACGCGGCGGTGGGCAGGCGTGCCGTTCTACCTGCGAGCAGGAAAGCGGCTCGGCAGGCGCGTCACCGAGATCGCCGTGGTGTTCAAGCGGGCTCCTCAGCAGCTGTTCGCGGAGTCTCAGACATCGGCTCTTGGCCAGAACGCTCTGGTGATCCGAGTGCAGCCAGACGAAGGTGTGACGATTCGCTTCGGGTCCAAAGTTCCCGGGGCAGGCATGCAGGTTCGTGACGTCAGCATGGACTTCGGATATGGGCACGCGTTCACTGAGGCAAGCCCGGAAGCATACGAGCGGCTCATCCTCGACGTGCTCCTCGGTGACCCTCCGCTGTTCCCTCGTCATGAGGAAGTCGAACTGTCGTGGAAGATTCTCGACCCGATCGAGGCGTACTGGGCTCAGGAGGGTGGTCCTGTCGAACAGTACCGTCCGGGAACGTGGGGCCCAGTGTCAGCCGATGAACTTCTGGCCCGCGACGGCCGCACTTGGAGGCGTCCATGATTGTCGATCTGCCTGACACAACCACGAGCAAGATCTCGAAGGCGCTCGTCAAGATCCGAGAAGAAGGCGGTGTGGTGACGCTTGGGCGGGTGCTTACGCTCGTGATCGCGACCACCCTTGGTGCAGAAGAAGAGGCGATCGAGGCTGCAAATGAAGCCTCTCGTGAGCATCCGATGCGCGTGATCGTCGTCTCGACCGCCGACCAATCGCATCCAGGCGCCAGCGAAGCGCAAGCGCGTCTTGATGCGCAGATCCGCGTCGGCGGTGACGCAGGCGCAAGCGATGTGATCGTTCTTCGCGCCTATGGTGACACCGCCAGCGATGAGGAAGGACTCGTCACAGGGCTGCTTTTGCCAGACGCGCCTGTCGTGGCTTGGTGGCCAGGTGTCGCGCCAGAAGTCGTTTCGAAATCCCCTCTTGGCCGAATTGCCACGCGGCGCATCACAGACGCATCGGCGCAGCCTGATCCGCACGAAGCGCTTCTGCATCTGTCGAAGACGTACGTTCCAGGCGACACCGACTTCGCGTGGACTCGTTTGACGCTGTGGCGCGCGCAACTTGCAGCCGTTCTCGATCAGCCGCCGTTCGAGCCTGTGACGTCGGTAGAGGTCGCGGGAGCACCTGACTCTCCCTCGACGGTGTTGCTTGCAGCATGGCTTCGCATGGCACTCGATGCGCCCGTTCAGCACGACCTGACGAGCCGTGCGAACGGGTCGAGCGGCATCCACGGCGTGAGACTGACTCGTGCCTCTGGCGTGATTGAGCTCGAACGCGAGATGCCGAACATCGCAACACTCATTCAGCCTGGGCAGCCAACGCATGATCTGTCACTGCCCAGACGCGGATTGCGTGACTGTCTTGCCGAGGAACTGCGTAGGCTTGACCCTGACGACCTTTACGGAGAGGTCATCACGGACGGGCTGGCACAGCTCGAGGCCGATGAGCAGGGAGCAACGGGCGCACAATGACGAACGAACGGCGGGTGCTTGTTCACCCTGACAAGCAGGCACTCGCGGCGTCGGTCGCCGCCCGGTTCATCACCAAGACGGTTGACATTCTCGACGACCTCGATCGTGCAAACGTTGTGCTCACCGGCGGCACGATCGGCATTGCAGTTCTTGCCGCGGTGAACTCGTCGCCCGCGCGTGACACCATCGACTGGTCGCGCGTGCACTTCTGGTGGGGTGATGAGCGGTTCGTCGAGCGCAATTCGGATGAGCGCAACGAGAAGCAGGCTCGTGAAGCCTTGCTCGACCACCTCGAGGTTCCTGCGGAGAACATCCACCCGTTTGCCGCGTCAGACGACGGGTTGACTCTGGACGCCGCCGCGGCCGCGTATGCGGACGAGCTGGCCGCTCATGCTCAGGACGGCGCCAGGTGGCCGCGTTTCGACATCACGTTCCTCGGTGTCGGCCCAGACGGTCACATCGCATCGCTGTTTCCTGACAGGGCAGGCATCCGCGAGACGGAAGCATCCGTGATCTCCGTGACGGACTCGCCGAAACCGCCGCCTGAGCGGCTCTCGCTCACTCGTCCCGTGCTGAACGCCTCGGATCGCATCTGGCTCGTTCTCGCCGGTGCAGACAAGGCCTCTGCACTGGGCCTCGCCCTCGCAGGCGCCAGTTACACAGAGGTTCCCGTCGCGGGCGCCAAGGGACGCAAGCGCACCGTGTTCTTCGTCGACAAGGATGCTGCGGCCGAGGTTCCTGAAAACCTCATCGC
>DATMTC010000135.1:0-2477 GCA_035565115.1 Microbacteriaceae bacterium
CGACTGTTTCTGGATGCGCGAGTTCAACTGGTGCGACTTCCAGTGGGATGCGCGCACGTTCCCGGACCCTGAGGGGATGCTCGCGCGGCTGCACGAGAAAGACCTGCGCATCTGCGTGTGGATCAACCCGTACATCGGGCAGCGCTCTCCGTTGTTCGCCGAGGGTGCTGCCAACGGCTATTTGGTGAAGAAGCCGAACGGCGATGTCTGGCAGTGGGACCTCTGGCAGGCGGGTATGGCGCTGGTGGACTTCACGAACCCGGATGCGACGGCCTGGTACCAAGGGCACCTGCGGCGACTGCTGGCCATGGGCGTCGACGCGTTCAAGACCGACTTCGGTGAGCGCATCCCGCTCGAGGTGGAGTACTTCGACGGTTCGAGCCCCGAGCGCATGCACAACTACTACACGCAGCTGTACAACAAGGCGGTGTTCGACGTGTTGCGCGAAGAGCGCGGGGAAGGCGAAGCCGTCGTGTTCGCACGCAGTGCAACCACAGGCGGCCAGCAGATGCCCGTGCACTGGGGCGGAGACAACACGTCGAGCTTCGCGTCGATGGCAGAGACGCTGCGCGGCGGGCTCTCGCTGGCGTTCAGCGGCTTCGGCTTCTGGAGCCATGACATCGGCGGTTTCGAAGGAACGCCTGACCCTGCCGTGTTCAAGCGCTGGGTCGCGTTCGGCCTGATGTCGAGCCACTCGCGCTTTCACGGAAGCAGCTCGTACCGCGTGCCGTGGGTGTTCGACACGGATGCTGTCACCGGCGAGGTCGACACGAGCGACCAGAGTGCGGTCGCCGTCACGCGTCGTTTCGCCCAGCTGAAGAACCGCTTGATGCCGTATCTCTACGCGGCCGGGCTCGAAGCATCCACCCGCGGCACGCCTGTGATGCGTCCGATGCAGCTGGAGTTCCCAGGAGATGCTGCAGTCGACTACCTGGATCGGCAGTACATGCTCGGGCGCGACCTGCTCGTGGCACCCGTGTTCACCGCTGACGGATCGGTCGAGTTCTACCTGCCTGCAGGCACCTGGACGAACTTCTTCACCGGCCAGAGGGTGACAGGTGGGGTATGGCGCCGCGAGACGCACGCGTTCGATTCGCTTCCGCTGTATGTGCGAGAGGGAGCCGTGCTCGGGCTCGGCGGGCGGCACGACCGGCCTGACTACGATTACCTCGACGGGCTGGAACTGCGCGTCTATCCGAGCGATCTGGATGGCTCGCGGAGCGTGACGGTGACGAGCCCTGCTGGTGAGAGCGCAACATTCAACGTGCTGTATAGCAACGGATCGGCCGCGGTGACCTCGGACAGTGACAGTGGCTGGACGGCCCGAGTGATGGGAGAAGACGCATGACGGTAACAGACATCGGGATTCTGTTCGGTGGCGACTACAACCCAGAGCAGTGGTCTGAGGATGTCTGGGCCGACGACATCCGGTTGATGAAGCAGGCGGGTGTGAACACGGCGAGCGTCGGCATCTTCGCCTGGTCGTCGATCGAGCCCGAAGAAGGCCGATACGAGTTCGGCTGGCTGGATCGCATCATCGAGTTGCTGCACGCGAACGACATCGGGGTGATCCTTGCCACGCCGACGGCATCACCTCCGCCGTGGTTCAGCAAGGCGCATCCGGAGGCGCTGCCGACCACGCGTGAAGGCGTTCGACTCGTGCACGGCAGCCGAGACACATACAACCCTGCTGCGCCCGCTTATCGCAGGGCGGCCGCCGCGGTGGCGCGTGCGCTCGCGGAGCGTTACGGCGCTCACCCCGCCATCCGTGCCTGGCATCTGCACAATGAGTACGGCACCGTCAGCTACGGACCTCTCGTCGATGCCGAATTCCGCAGCTGGCTGCAGGCGCGGTACGGCGATCTCGCCACGCTGAACCGGGTGTGGCACACGACGTTCTGGTCGCAGGGCTACGCAGACTGGGATGAGATTCTTGCTCCGCAGCAGACGCAGTACCTGCCGAATCCTACGCAGGTTCTCGACTTCAAACGGTTCTCGGCCGACCTGCTGCTTGCCTGCTATCAGGAGCAGATCGACATCGTGCGCGAGTTGAGCGCTGCGCCGATCACGACGAACTTCATTCTGCCGCCCTGGCTGCATTTCGATCACTGGGACTTTGCCGACGCATCCGATTTCGTCGCCATCGATCACTATGTGGATGCCGCAGGAGCCGAGGGTGCAGCACACACCGCATTCGGCTCCGACCAGGCGCGCTCGTTCGCACGTGGCAAGCCGTGGTTGCTGATGGAGCAGGCCGCGAACACCACCCAGGTCGGCAAGCGCATCCTCGCCAAGGTGCCTGGGCAGGTAGTTGCGAACAGTGTGCAGCACGTGGCGCGCGGCGCGTTCGGCATTCTGTTCTTCCAGTGGAGGGCGCCGTATTCTGGGGCCGAGTTCTTCCATTCGACGATGGTGCCGCATGCGGGCGAAGACAGTCGGGTGTTCCGCGAGGTCACGGAGCTTGGCGCGCTGCTCGG
>DATMTC010000136.1:0-10797 GCA_035565115.1 Microbacteriaceae bacterium
ACTTTTGCCGAGTCGCCCAGATTCACAACATGCAGCGTCGCGTTGTACACGAGCTGATTCCAGCCACCTTCTGGCGCTGGCCTGGTGCGACGATTAATCTCGAGCAGCCGGTCTGCGGTCAGCATCGCAGCTGCCTCAGGCTGCGCAGACTGCTTGGGGCGCAGCCGATCCCGTCGCGCATGGGCCGAACCCTCGCTGTTCTGAAGCGTCGCAGGCACGGACAGTTCTCCTGTGGACGGCGTCGGAATCGTCGGCACCACCGTCACAGACATGGTCGTCGGGCTGCCACCGAGGTGCTCGGCGCTCACGCTCACCGGATTCACTGCAACGTCGTCAATTGCAACAGCGGCCTCGTCGTCAGGAATTTCGGGCGCGGGCACCGGCGGCAGGTCGACAACAACCTTCGGACCGTCGTTGTCCGACGAGATGTCGGCATCACGACTGAGCGACGCGACGGAACGAGCGTAGTCGCTCAACGCCTCATCGGGCGACGACGATTGGTGCACGTGACCATCCGCGTCGTGCCGGTCTGTCGTATCGGGCAAGGCAGCTGTCTCCTTTTGGCACCTCACAGTTTACTGCCGCGATGACAGTTCGTGTCTTACTCGCTCGAAGCGACCGCCACGAGCAGGTCACCGGCATCCACCTGTTGGGTCTTCGGGATCGCAAGCCGCTCGATCGTGCCTGCCACGGGCGTGGTGATCGCAGCCTCCATTTTCATGGCCTCGATGGATGCTATCGGTTGGCCTGCTACGACAACATCGCCTGCGGCGACCCGCAGTGTCACGACACCGGAGAATGGGGCGGCAATGTGTCCAGGAATGGTCGCATCAGCCTTTTCCGCAGCCTTGGACTCGACGGTGATCGACCTGTCACGCACGAAGACGGGCCGCAGTTGGCCGTTGAGGGTGGTCATGACGGTGCGCATGCCCTTCTCGTCTGCCTCGCCGATCGCTTCGAGCCCGATGTAAAGCCGCACGCCCTTCTCGATCTCGATAACGTGCTCTGTGCCCGGGTTCAGCCCGTACAGGTAGTCGACGGTGTCAACGACGGAGAGGTCACCGAACAGTTCGCGAATTTGCTCGAACTGCCTGGTCGGCGCGGGGAACAACAACCGGTTGAGTGTCTGTCGTCTGGTGGCAGCGTCGCCTGCGAGACCGGCGCGGTCTTCCTGGCTGATGTCTGTGACACCGATGCGCACGGTTTTGCCCTCGAGCACCTTGCTGCGGAACGGCTCAGGCCATCCGCCTGGCAGGTCCCCGAGCTCACCTGCCATGAATCCGATCACGGAGTCTGGCACGTCGTATTTCTGCGGATTCGCTTCGAAATCGGCGGGGTCTGCGTGAGCGGCAGCCAGCGACAGCGCAAGGTCACCAACGACTTTCGACGACGGGGTCACCTTCGGGATGCGTCCGAGGATCTTGTCTGCCGCGGCATACATGTCTTCGACGACCTCGAAATGCTCGGCAAGTCCGAGTGCTTTCGCCTGCTGGCGCAGGTTGGAGAGCTGGCCACCCGGGATCTCATGCTTGTACACGCGGCCCGTCGGCCCTGGCAGGCCGGACTCGAACGGTGCATACAACCGCCGCACGGCCTCCCAGTACGGTTCAAGGTCGTTCACCGCCTGCAGGCTGATGCCGGTGTCACGATCGGTGTGTGCAAGTGCGGCAACCAGAGCGGATGCCGATGGCTGGCTGGTCGTGCCGGACATCGGGGCGCTTGCCACATCCACAGCATCAGCGCCTGCGCGGGACGCGGCAAGCAGCGTCGCCAATTGTCCGCCCGCCGTGTCGTGCGTGTGCACGTGCACGGGCGTGTCGAAGCGCTCCCGCAGCGCTGCAACGAGCTTCTCGGCAGCGCCGGGACGCAGCAGCCCCGCCATGTCTTTGATCGCCAGAATATGCGCGCCGGTGTCCACGATCTGCTCTGCAAGGTGCAGGTAGTAGTCGAGGGTGTACAGCTTCTCTGCGGGGTCGAGCAGGTCGCCCGTGTAGCAGAGGGCGACCTCGGCGACACTGCTGCCCGTGGCCAGCACAGCGTCGATCGCCGGACGCATCTGCGATACGTCGTTCAACGCGTCGAAAATGCGGAAGATATCGACACCGGTTGACGCGGCCTCAGCGACGAAGGCATCCGTCACCTCGGTCGGGTACGGCGTGTAACCGACGGTGTTGCGGCCACGCAGCAGCATCTGAATGTTGATGTTCGGCAGCGCCTCGCGCAACGATGCCAGCCGCGCCCACGGGTCCTCACCGAGGAATCGGAGCGCGACATCGTATGTCGCGCCGCCCCAAGCCTCCATCGACAGCAGCTGCGGGGTCATCCGTGCGACATACGGTGCGACGGCCAGCAGATCTTTGGTGCGCACCCGCGTCGCCAACAACGACTGGTGTGCATCCCTGAACGTGGTCTCGGTGACGGCAAGAGCATCCTGCGCACGCAACGCACGCGCGAACCCGACCGGGCCGAGTTCCAACAAGCGCTGACGTGAACCGGACGGAGCCGGAGTCGTTACATCGAGCGCCGGAAGCTTCTCCACCGGCGACACCGACAACGGCCTGGGCCCATTCGGCTGGTTGACGGTCACGTCGGCCAGCCAGTTCAGCATCTTCGTGCCGCGGTCCTTCGACACGCGGCCGCGCAACAACTGCGGGCGCTCCTCGATAAACGAGGTCGACAGGTCCCCAGCGATGAATGACGGGTCTTCGAGCACCGCCTGCAGGAACGGGATGTTCGTCGCGACACCGCGGATGCGGAACTCCGCAAGGCCACGGCGTGCGCGCGCGACGGCCGCTGGGAAATCGCGCCCTCTGCAGGTCATCTTCGCGAGCATCGAATCGAAGTGCGGGCTGATCTGCGCCCCAGGGTTGATCGTGCCGCCGTCAAGGCGAACACCGCCACCGCCGGGAGAACGGTACGTCGTGATCTTGCCGGTGTCCGGCCGGAAACCGGCGGTCGGATCCTCGGTGGTGATCCTGCACTGCAAAGCAGCACCGTGCAGCCGAACCGTCTCCTGGCTCAGGCCAAGGTCGACCAACGACTCACCTGCTGCAATGCGAATCTGCGACTGCACCAGGTCAACATCCGTGACTTCCTCGGTGACCGTGTGCTCAACCTGGATGCGCGGATTCATCTCGATGAACACGTGCTGACCCGCGCGCTCCCCCGCCGTGTCGAGCAAGAACTCCACGGTGCCCGCGTTCACGTACCCGATCGAACGCGCGAACGCTATCGCGTCCCGGTACAACGATGCCCGGACATCTTCAGACAGGTTCGGGGCAGGCGCGATCTCGACAACCTTCTGATGCCGGCGCTGCACCGAGCAGTCGCGCTCGAAAAGATGCATGGTCTGACCGGAGCCATCCGCCAGAATCTGCACCTCGATATGCCTCGGCCGCAACACCGCCTGCTCCAAGAACATCGTCGGATCGCCGAACGCGCTATCGGCCTCACGCATCGCCTCGACAAGCGCACCGCGCAACTGGGCCTTCGACTCGACCCGTCGCATCCCACGCCCGCCGCCACCAGCGACGGCCTTCGCGAAGATCGGGAACCCGATCTCGTCGGCCTGCGCGATCAGCTCATCGACGTCTTTGGATGGCGGCGTTGACGCAAGCACCGGAACCCCGGCCGCGATCGCGTGTTCCTTGGCCGTCACCTTGTTGCCCGCCATCTTCAGCACGTGCTCGCCAGGGCCGATGAACGTGATGCCGGCCGCAGCCGCCGCCTGTGCCAACTCCGGATTCTCCGACAAGAAACCGTAACCGGGATAGATCGCGTCAGCGCCCGACTCACGAGCGACCCGGATGATCTCGCCAACATCCAGATACGCCCGCACCGGATGCCCGACCTCACCGATCTGGTACGCCTCATCGGCCTTCAACCTGTGCATCGAGTTGCGATCCTCGAACGGGAACACCGCGACAGTCGCCGCCCCCAACTCGTATGCGGCACGAAAGGCCCTGATGGCAATTTCACCGCGATTGGCGACAAGGATCTTCTCGAACATAAACACCTTTCGGGCGGGGCGCGCGGCACACAGCGAACGGTTAGGTTCTCTAAGACTAGTGAAGGTAACGTAGGTGCTTGTGCACGTACTCAGCGTCAGTTCCCTCAAAGGTGGTGTCGGTAAGACCACGGTGACGCTCGGGCTCGCCTCGGCGGCCTTCGCCAAAGGTCTGCGCACCCTCGTCGTCGATCTCGACCCGCAGTCGGACGTCTCAACGGGCATGGACATCGTGGTGGCCGGGCATCTCAACGTCGCCGACGTGCTCGCCTCCCCCAAGGAGAAGATCGTGCGCGCCGCGATCGCGCCGAGCGGATGGACCAAGGGTCGAGCGGGCAAGATCGATGTCATGATCGGCAGCCCGTCAGCCATCAACTTCGACGGGCCGCATCCGTCGATTCGCGACATCTGGAAGCTCGAAGAGGCGCTCGCCATTGTCGAGCACGACTACGACTTGGTTCTGATCGACTGTGCTCCATCGTTGAACGCACTCACCAGAACCGCATGGGCGGCCAGTGACCGCGTGACCGTCGTCACCGAGCCTGGGCTGTTCTCGGTTGCCGCGGCTGACCGCGCATTGCGTGCGATCGAGGAGATCAGGCGCGGCCTTTCACCTCGGTTGCAACCGCTCGGCATCATCGTGAACCGTGCCCGCGTTCAGTCGCTCGAGCACCAGTTCAGGATCAAGGAGCTTCGCGACATGTTCGGGCCGCTCGTGCTGAGCCCCCAGCTTCCCGAGCGCACGTCGCTGCAGCAGGCGCAGGGAGCGGCGAAGCCGCTGCACATCTGGCCAGGCGAAAGCGCGCAAGAGATGGCACACAACTTCGATGTGCTACTCGAGCGTGTGCTGCGCACGGCGAGGATCGGCGAGTTCGCCGATACGCCTACCCCCGCTTAATCGGTGTTGGGCGAGGCCGCCGCAGGGTGACGAACGCCGATCCGTCCGGTGGTCGAGTAGCAGCTCGCGGAGCGAGCCGCGTATCGAGACCCGGCAACACGATCTCGAGACAGGCTTACGAGGTCGCGATACGCTCGCTGGCGCTCACTACTCGACCACCGAGGCTGGGCGTTCCGGGTGGTCGCTTAGGAGATCTTGCGCACGGCCCGGCGAGCGGCGAGCTCGTCCATCGGGTCGACCACCTGGGTGTCGAGTTCGACCAGGCTCGATTCGACCTCGCGAAGCACCTTGCCGACGGCGATGCCGAAAACTCCCTGGCCTCGGCTAACCAGGTCGATGACCTCGTCGTTCGACGTGCACAGGTAGACGCTCGCACCGTCGCTCATGAGTGTGGTCTGAGCGAGGTCGTTCACGCCTGATTCGCGCAGCTGATTGACGGCCGTGCGAATCTGTTGCAGCGAGATGCCGGTGTCGAGAAGGCGTTTCACGAGCTTGAGCACGAGGATGTCGCGGAACCCATACAGACGTTGCGATCCGCTGCCTGCCGCTCCCCGCACTGTCGGCTCAACCAGCCCGGTCCTTGCCCAATAGTCCAGTTGGCGGTAGCTGATGCCCGCTGCACGAGCAGCAACCGCGCCGCGGTAGCCGTTCGTGTCGTCCATTTCTGGCAGTCCGTCGGTGAACAGCAGGCCAAGATCGTAGCGGGAGCCGTCGTTTCGACTGAGTTCACTCATCGTTTGCCTCTCGCCCTGCTGATTCTGTGGGTGCTGTTGCGGCCGCTTCTGCGCGCTGTCTCACGTTGCTTCAACGGTACCCATGCGCGGGTCCGCGAGCAATGACATTCGGAATAAAGCGGGGGGCGTGTCGCGACGATTTCACGGCTCGAGCCGCCCGAGCGCCGAACGAATCAAGCTCGAACGCACGACTTCGAGTTGCGCCGCGATCTCTCGCGCGAGCTCGAGCGCCTGAGCCCTGCTCGACGCATCCTTTCGACGCGAAACCGGCATCAGTGCGCTCTCGATCAAGCCGAGCTCGCGCTCCGCCGCGGCACGGAATCCACGTAAATGCCTCGGCTCGATGCCACATCGTTGCAACTCGACGAGCGCCTTCAGCACGGCAAGTGAGTCCTCGCCATAAACCTCGCTCGGGGCGATGACAGCAGCGGAGATGGCATCCAGCAACAGCATCGGGCTTGCCCCGGCCTCGCGCACCAGATCAGTCTTTTTGAATCGTCGACCTGTTGACAGCATCGTAGGAACCGCAGGCGACCCGCCGCCAGGCATCAATGGCGAGCGACCGGCATCCAGATCGGCAAGATAGGTCTTGATCACTTTCAACGGAAGGTAGTGATCGCGCTGCATGGTGAGGATGATGCGCAGTCGATCAAGATCCTCGCTGCAGAATTTGCGATAGCCGGATGCTGTGCGAGCCGGAGTGACCAGCCCGCGTTCCTCGAGGAATCGCAGTTTCGACGGCGTCAAATCGGGAAAGTCGGGTGTCAGCCTGGCAAGCACTTGACCAATGCTGAGAAGCGCCGCAGACCCAGTTGCGCGGGCCGCGGCTGATTGCCTGGCCACTACTTCTGCGCCGAAGCGCCGAGGTCGGCTCGTGACGAGTAGAAGGTCAGCCGGAACTTGCCGACTTGCACCTCAGTGCCGTCCGTCAGCAAAGCGCTTTCGATTCGAACCCCGTCGAAGTACGTGCCGTTGAGCGAGCCGAGGTCTTTGACCTCGAACGCCGTGCCGTGCCGGGTGAACTCGGCGTGACGGCGTGAGACGGTCACATCGTCGAGGAAGATGTCGGCATCCGGATGCCTGCCGGCCGTCGTGGTGTCTGCGTCGAGAAGGAAGCGTGCCCCGGCATTGGGACCCCTGCGTACGACAAGCAGAGCAGAGCCAGAGGGCAACGCGGCAATCGCGTCCTGCTCCTCCTGCGTGATCCCCGCGCCGTCGGCGTTCATCGCCGCGGCGAATTCCTCGCCGAACCGAGCGGTCGTGTCCTCATTCCCCCGGGACTTGTCGCGCAGGGGGTTGGATTCTTCAGCCACGGTCAACCTCCTTGGACTCAAGCGTATCTGATCGAGCGGCCGTCTGAGTTCGATCCAGTCGAACCACCCTGGCAGTTTCTACGATGTACACGACACCCGCCCACCAGTACAGGAAAGCACCCCAGATTGCCAGGGCCCATGCCAGCGGAAACGCGACGAACGCGACGACGGGAAACGCTTCACTGAAGAGCATCAACGGCAGCGCGAAGAACAGGCAGAACGTGGCAGCCTTACCGAGACGGTGCACAGGCAGCGGCCCGTATCCGTGGTTCGCCAGCACGATTCCCAACACAGCAAGCATCACATCGCGAAGAACAATCGTGGCGACCAGCCACCACGGGATCAGTTCACGCCAGGCAAGCCCGATCAACGCAGCGAAAATGTACAGTCGATCGGCCGCAGGGTCGAGTAACTGTCCGAGGCGAGAGACCTGATTGAGTCGCCGCGCAAGGAACCCGTCAAGAAAGTCGGTGACAGACGAAATCACCAGCGTCACCAGGGCCAACGTGTCCTGGCCGGTGATGATCAGCCAGATGAACACGGGCACGAGAGCAAGTCGAAAGAAGCTCAGGATGTTCGGCACGGTCAGCACCCGAGAACTGACGATACGGGTGTCTGTCATGAGCCACGATTCTATCGTCATGGCAGTGCCTGCAACAGCACGCGAAACGCCTCTCCCGGCATACAATGATCGGCCATGACCGCTTTGATCATCTGTGTCTGGATCGCTGCCGCCGTGTGTGTCGCGGTGTGGGTGCTTTCCGTCGTCACGCACGAGCATTCCTGGGTGGATCGCATTTGGTCGATCGTTCCCGTCGTCTACCTGTGGGTGTTCGCAGCATGCGCAGGATTCGCCGATGCCAGGCTGATTCTGATGGCGACGCTTGCGACACTGTGGGGCGCTCGGCTCACCTTCAACTTCGCCCGCAAAGGCGGTTACGCGCGCGGCGGCGAGGATTACAGATGGTCGGTGCTTCGCGCACGGATGTCCCGAGGTGGATTCGCACTGTTCAACCTGTTCTTCATCGTGATCTTCCAGAACATCGTGCTGCTCATGATCACGCTTCCTGCTCTCACCGCCGCCGAGCATCCGGCTCCGCTCGGCGCGCTCGATGCGGTTGCCGCCGTACTTTTCCTGGCGCTGCTCGCCGGTGAAACCGTCGCAGATCAGCAACAGTGGAAGTTCCAGTCATGGAAGGCCGGCGAGCGAGCGGCGGGCAGGGAACCGCAGCCCAGGTTCCTGCAGCGCGGCCTGTTCAGCGTTTCGCGGCATCCGAACTATTTCTTCGAAATCGCGCAGTGGTGGGTGGTCTTCTTCTTCGGCGCCATTGCCGCGGCATCCGTGCTGCAGTGGACGGTCATCGGCGCTGTGCTGCTGAGTGTGCTGTTCGTCGGGTCGACGGTGTTCACGGAGCAGATCACGAAGTCGCGGTATCCAGAGTATGCGCGGTATCAGTCGAGCACATCGGCGGTCATTCCATGGTTTCCCCGCAGGTCTGCCGCGCGCACAGATCGCACCGGCCTAATCTGAATCCATGTCGTGTATCAGATTCAACACGCCAGCCCAGCGCGCGGCCATGCGGGCGATGGCGCCGTCGCAATTGAGTGCAAGCGAAGCGGCAGCGCTGCATCCAGCTCCGCCGGTGACCGAGAGCAAGATTCGCCGCTTGCGGATGCTCGCGCGCGATCCGAACCCGAAGATCCGAGAAAGCGTCGCAAGCAGCTACAACACCCCTGCCGACCTTTTCGAAACTCTGGCGGCCGACCCAGACGATGGCGTGCGGTCCTGTGTCGCACGTAACGAGGCCGCGCCGTGCGACGTTCTCAGGGCGCTCTCGCATGACAAAAGCGAGACCGTGCGCGGATGGGTTGCTGTGAACTACTTCGTGCCAGACGATGCAATGCAGGCGCTCGCGCACGATGAAAGCGCGACAGTGCGCAGTCTCGTCAGCTGGAAGAGCTCGCTGTCCACTCGGTAGCCGCGCTCAGTCTTGCGATGGGAGCGCTGCGAGAAAGCTGCTCGGGCCGATGACGAGTGCACCGAGTTCCTGTGCGCGGCCGGCCAGGCGGCGATCCGCCGTCACGACGAATATCGGCGCAGCGCCGGCAGACCCGACAGCATCGACCTCCTCGATGATCCTGCTGTCACCGTCGCGAGGTGAACGGATGACTGAAACGCCTTCCACGGCATCGATCGCATTCGCTTGCCCTTCCACGACCAGGTGATAGTCCGGCCACCACCTGTCGTGGTCGAGCCCGAGCACGTCAGACGGGATGCCATCCGCCTGCAGCACCGACACACGTTCTGCCAGGCGCGTAGCGGCTCCGGCCCGATCGCGCCACCAACCATCCGGCCTCGAACCGACAACATTCGCCGAGTCGATGATCACGGTCGGCCGCAGCAGAAGATCCGGCCGCAGGGCCGGCCAGGCTGAAGCGAATCCCGGATGCAGTTCGAGCGCGTCGACGTCGTCGATGCTCACCCATCTCAGCTCGAGGCTCTCTGCGTCTCCGATCACCGGAGTGAATTCTTCGGTCGCCTTCGCGATCACGCTCGTGTATGACCACCAACCGAGATCGAGTGTCGAGCTGAACAGCGGGTTGACGAGCTGCTGCGGAACCCCTGCCTCTTCGCTCGCCTCGCGCAGAGCGCCGTGAACGGCGCTCTCCCCCTCGTGCCTCGCGCCGCCTGGCAACCCCCAGGTTCCGCCGAAATGACTCCATTCGGCACGATGCTGCAACAGCACCCTGCCTGCCTGATGAAGCACAAGCAGACCCGCGGCACCGAATGTGCCCCAAAATCGGCGGCCGTCCGGACCCGTCACCCAGGCGTCACCGCTGCCGTGCGGGCGCCGCTGCAATCCGTCGCCAGGCATGAATGAGGTGCCGTCCTGGCGCGGTTCGGATGCTTCGGCCGAGTTGTTGTCATCTGCCACGCTTCAAGCATTCCACGCTGTTCGCGTGCCCGCGTGCGTGCTTTGAACCGGTTCTGCCCGATCCGAGCCGGCAGCATCGAGTGCACGGCTCACTCGTCGTATTGTCGATGCATGGTGTCAGCAGACAGTATCCGCGTAGACAGCTGGTTGTGGGCGATCCGGCTCTACAAGACGCGTTCCCTGGCAACTGCCGCATGCCGGGCAGGTCATGTGCGGGTAGGTGGCGACCGGGTGAAGGCGGCGCAGCCTGTGCGGGTCGGCGACGAGATCCGGGCGCGCATCGCGGGCGTCGAGCACATCGTGGTCGTGAAGAAGATCATCGCCAAGCGGGTCGGCGCATCAGTTGCTGCCGAGTGCTTCATCGACAAGACACCAGCACCGCCACCGCGCGAATCGGTTGCAGCTGCTCCGGTGCGCGAACGCGG
This sequence comes from Microbacteriaceae bacterium, assembly GCA_035565115.1. Classification (GTDB taxonomy): domain Bacteria; phylum Actinomycetota; class Actinomycetes; order Actinomycetales; family Microbacteriaceae; genus Rathayibacter_A. The sequence goes on from DATMTC010000136.1 coordinate 10,313, forward strand.
AGCTGGGCGTCCGACCAAGCGCGAGCGACGTGACCTCGAACGCCTTCGCGGGCGCTGAAGTATCACGAATCCGCAGCGACGGCAGCGCGCATCCGCTCTGCCGCCTCGCGCGCAAATGCGAGAAACTCGGGTGAGCCGCGCAGTTCATATGGCACACCGGCAGGCACCCACATGATCGAGTACAGCATCGTCTCGAATGACTGACCCGAGATCGGCCATCGCGTCGAGGCGTCATCAATCGCGACGGCATCTTTCGCCCAGATGCCGAACCGACCACGCATCGACTCGATCGGCAGTTGGATGATCACGTCGGCCGTGAACCTCCCGCGCATGGCTGCCGCAGCCCCAGCCACGAACTCGGCCGCGTCTTCTGCCGGCAGGGCATGGGCGGCGAATCGCACACCGGTGCGCAGCAGACTGCTGATCCTGTCGACGCGGAACGTGCGCCAATCCTCGCGGTCGAGGTCCCAACAGACCAAGAACCA